>JAFLEG010000300.1 GCA_017302195.1 Verrucomicrobiota bacterium | reverse complement strand
ATCGCGGGTCAAACCACCGTCCCGACAGGTGCTGGCGGGTGGGCGCACCGGGCGGCTGCGCTTCTGAACCCTGCGCTATTTCCCGCGGGGCTTGAGCACCTTGAAGGTGTCCTGTCCGTCCCGCCGGACCTGGAACAGGATGCCCTTGGAGAGCCGTGCCTCGCGCAGCAGTGACTGGAACTGGGACAGCGATTCCACCGGGGCGTGGTTGATTTCGGTGATGATGTCGCCGGGCTGGAATTCCTGCTCTGCCGCCAGGCTTTCCGGGGCGACACCGGAAACCACCACGCCCCCCTCCACCGCCGAGGCCCGGGCGGCATCGGCGTCGAGGGGTTCGACCCGCAGCCCGTGCAGCGGGTCGGACTCCCGGCTGCTCCCGCCCCGGCCCCGCATCATCGCCCAGCGCTCCTCCATGGCGGGCAGGGGGGCGGGTTCGACGCGGATCTGGAGGGACTGGGCATCGCGTCGGACGTCGAGGGTCACCGGGGTGCCGGGGCGCTTTCGGGAGATCTGGGCGCGCAGTTCGTTCGGGTTGGAGACCGCATGCCCGTCCACGGCGGTGATGACATCGCCCCCTTCCAGCCGGGGTTCCGAGCGGCTGGCGGGCCCGTCGGGCGCGATGGCTCCCACGACCACGCCCTGCTCCAGATCCGGGACGCGGCGGCGGACGCGTTCGTCGTCCCGCAGGGCGCCGATGGTGAGTCCCAGCCAGGATCGCACGAAGCGCCCATCTTCCATCAGCCGCGTGGCGATTTCGCGGGCCAGGTTGGAGGGGATGGCAAAGCCGATGCCCGAGTTGAGTCCCCGGATCATGGAGTTGACCCCGATCACGCGGCCCTCGATGTCCACCAGCGGGCCGCCGGAATTGCCGGGATTAATGTTGGCGTCGGTCTGGAGAAATGCCTGGTCAAAGAGCCCGCCGATGATGTCGCTGCGGCCCTTGGCGCTGATGTGGCCGAAGCTGATGCTGTACTCCAGTTGGTACGGGGCGCCGATGGCGATCGCGAATTCACCGACCCGGACCTTGTCGGAGTCACCGAAGGCCACCACCGGCAGGTGCTTTGGCGGCTCCTGGATGCGGAGCACCGCGAGGTCCGAGTCCGGATCCGTGCCCCGCACGGTCGCTTCAAACTGCCGGCCGTCGCGCAGCCGCACCCGGATCTTCTCGGCGCCCTCCACCACGTGATGATTGGTGAGCACGTCGCCCTCGCTGCTGAGGATCATTCCAGAACCGTGGCCGCCGAAGTCGGGACCGGTTTCCGGGTCGGTGCGTCTTCCCGGACCGCGTTCCTCCTGCTGGCGCCGGAACTGTTCCTTCCACGCCTCGGGGAGGAGATCAAACCACGGGTGCATGTTGACCGCGCCGGCATCCGGTCCCTTCTGGGCCACGTCAATCACCACCACGGCCGGTGACACCGTCTCGGCGACGGCAACGAAGGCCTCGTTCAACTGGCGCGCGAGGTCCAATGGCCGGACCGGTTCGGCAGTGCCCGGGCAGGCCAGGACCAAAGAGGCGCCGGCGACCAGGGCGCGAAGCAGCGGGGAACATCCAGGGGTGTGCATTGGCGCAGCCTACGGCCTCCCCGAAGGCCGGCAAGCAGGGGAGTGGAGTCCGGGGAAACCTCCCCGGCGCGCGGTCAGGGTGCCACGGTGAGGTCAATCATCGGCAACACGGACGTGCCCTGGGTTTCGTTCATCCGGATCACGTTCAGATCCAGGGAATCCACCCGGCGGTCGCGGTTGAGGTCGAACGGCGAGGTGATGGTGGCCGGATTCAGCAGGCTGCGGGGATTGGCGCGGACCCGCATCATGTCCGCAGTGTCCACGCCTGCCGCCGTGGTGGAGTCGGCCGTGTCGCCCGGGGCCGCGCCCACATAGAAAGTGTCCGCGGTCCAGAGACCGGTGCGTGCCGAAGGCAGGATGCTGACCTCCACCCACCGCCGGGCGAGGATTCCATCGGGCCAGACGAGGGTGACGCGGTCCGATCCGCTGACGCCCGCACCCCGGCGGATGGCGATGGCGGCAGGGGCGGGTCCGGCTGCCCAGCCCGCCGGGTTGCTGTCATTGCCCACCCGGACCCGGATGTCGGCTGTGGTCGGATCGGCCGGCAGCTTCCAGATGTCCACCAGCACCCCGTTGAGTCCGCGGCTGTAGGTGGAGACATGGTCAATGGTCGCGCGGCCTCCCGGAAACAGGACCTGCTTGCCGAGCGCGATCGCGCGGTCGTCCTGGGAGTTGGCCGCGATGTCCCGGCCGTCGAAGTCCGATCCATTGTAAAAGATCTGCCGGGAAACCACGTAGGTGCCGTTCAGGGAGAAGTTGCGGATCAGATCCATGCCCGCCTGGTTGAGCACATCGGTGCCCAGCGGGGGCATGTGATACAGGCCGAGCTCCGCCACCCGCTGGTACATGATCGAGCCGGCAAGGTCCCCGGGCTTGAAGACGCGCGCGTTGGCGATGCCCAGGTCGTCGGTCACCGGGCCATTGATGATCCCCGAGGCGCCCAGCGGCACCGAGAAGCGCGCATCCCAGGTGCCGCGGCCGATGTTGCCGGGCATGTGGCAGTAGGCGCAGTTGGCGTCCAGATAGGACTTGAACCGGTGTTCCAGCGGCGCCGAGGCGTCATCCACCGCGGCAAGGCGGGGGAGCGAGGCAGGATTGGTGATCACCGGATCCAGCGCTCCGAGATTGCCGATGTGAATCAACTGGTTGATCGCGGTGCCCTGCCGGGTGACCTCGCGGTTGAGCTGCCGGGTGCTGAATCCCAGAACGAAGCCGGCGCCCGCGTTGTGGCAGACCATGCACTCCGACCGGCTGGGATAGTGCCACAACTGCGACCGCACCGTGCCTCCGTCATCAATCAGGAGCTCCTCGTCGTCCCCCTCATCGGCAACGAGGTCTGCATCCGAGCCATCGGGCCGCCAGCGGTAGGTGATGCCATAGGCGGCATTGGTGGTCTTCACCAGGAACCGCGTCTCGAGCCGGCGCCGGGTGGCCGGATTGCCGCGCACGGTCTCGATGTCGAAATGCTTCACCCAGACCATCCCGGTGGGGAAGGTCCACTGGTCGGAGGCGCTTCGGCGCACCTTGGAGGTGGCATCCTGGAAGAAGAACCAGCGGCGCTTGATGGCATTGTCTGACCAGAACGGGGCGGCGACCTCATAGGGCGCCACCTCCGCCCGCGGCGTGAGGCTGCCGAGGTCGGAGAAGACACCAATCTGGCTGAGGGTGTTGGGGAGGGCCGGACCCGACGTGGTGCGGCGGACCAGCTTGGACACCCGCTCGCCAATCCGCTGGATGAGCAACAGTTCCCCGGTGGCGGGATGAATTCCAAACCCCGTCGGGCCGACGTCGGCCGTCACGATCTTGGTCACCGTTGGGGGACCGGAGGCCTGGAAGGTCATCGCCCAGAGGTGGGCGGAAATGTAATCGCCAAACAGATACTTGCCGGCGAGGGCCGGGTAGTTGGTGCCCCGGTACACGAGGCCGCCGATCACGGCGCTGCCCTGGAGGTTGGGGTTTCCGCCCGAGCGCGAGTACTGATAGAGCGGCGGGGTGTAGGTGAATCCCGTGGGTGGCGCACCGATGTGTGCGTGGGGGTTCAACAGGGTGCCTTCATAATGCGCCCAGCCATAATTGGCGCCCTTGGCCACGCGGTTGACCTCCTCCCGACGCACGCCGCCGACATCGCCAAAGTAGGCCTGGCCCGTGGCCGGGTCGAAGGACATCCGATGGGGGTTGCGGGTGCCCACCGCCCAGAACTCGGTGCGCACCTTGGCGGGATCCACGGCCTTGCCGTTGAAGCTGGTGGCGCCGATGTACGGATTGTCGGGCGGAATCCAGTAGCCCGATCCCAGGTTGGGATGCGGATTGGGCACCAGACTTCCGGGCCGGCCGTCCACATCCAGCCTCAGGATCGCTGAGAAGTAGCCCTCATCAATGCGCTGGGAGGATTTGTAGGGGTCGTTCTGGTTGCCTTCGTCGCCGATGGGCACGTAGAGGTAACCGTCAGGCCCAAACTGGATGTCTCCGCCCTGATGGATGAAGTCCCGGTCGTGCTGCTGGAGGAGGATCTGCTCGGAGCCCGGGAGGGCGCGATACGGATTGGTCGGGTCGGCGAGGAACCGGGACAACGTGATGAAGGTTTTTTCCTGCTCCCGGTTTGTCCGGGAGTAGTACACATAGAACTGCCGGTTTTGGGCGTAGTTGGGATGAAATGCCAGGCCGACCAATCCCGATTCACCGCCGTTGGGGGAGAACGTGACCGGCGAGAGGTCCAGGAACACGCTCCGGGTCGGCGTGACCAGATTGGAGATCACCAGGATCAGCCCCCGCTGACCCGTCAGATAGATTTCGTTGGTCCTCCCCGGCGGCACGGCCATGCCCACGATCAGGTCGGTGCTTGCCGGAAAGCGGAGTCCGGGAAAGGCGTTGACCACCGCGTACTCCGACGGCGGGGGCACCGACGGCAGCACCGGGGGATTGGCGATGTACCGTTGTGCCGTCGCCGGGGACAGGGCAGGGGAAATCAGGGCGGCCAGCAGCAGGCTAATGGCAGTCCAACGCACAACCATGCAGGATTCTTGCCGCAAAACCCGCCGAAGCAACAATCCAAAAGAGGAAGCGCAACGGTCAGTAGGTGGCATTTTCGAGGTCATTGCCGTGCTGCATCCGGGCGGGCGCGGGCCAGGATCCACTGGAACAGGGCGGATTCTGATGCCGCGCCCGGCGTCACGTTTAGCTGATCGGAGGCTTCCGCTGCCGAATACACCTTCTCCGTGATGCCGGTGCGAAACCGGGATTCGGTGTCATGGATCCACAGCGGTCGCGGCGCCGCCAGTGATGCCGCGCCATCCGGTCCGCCGATCAGCCGGATCCCGGGAACGAATGTCTCCGCCCCCAGCAGTTGCCGGTCGTCCTCGGGATCCAGGCCTCCCGCATCGGCCACCACGGCGTCCGCCGACCGGGCCGCCAGCAGTGTCCAGAGGCCGGCCGCGCCATCCCCCACCAGGATGACCCGGCGCGGACGCACGACCTGGCGGACGTAGGCGACCGCGTTCAGGATGTCCTGGACGCGTTCCTGCAGCAGGGTCCGGTGGTAGGCGGTGAACAGGGGCGCCAGGGGGGTGTAGTGCGGCAACGTGGGATCCTTGGCCGGGCCCGTCTGAAAGGCATCAAATGCCATCACGGGAATCTGGGCTTCCAGCAGGCGGGCCGCCAATGCAGCCCGTTCTCCCCGGGGTCCGATCGCGGCCCGACCCTCGGGGTGGACCAGGACCACAGCGGCGCGAAACTGATCTCCCTGGGGCAGCAGCAGCCGACGTTCGATCCGATCGCCCCGTCCGGTCCGGCCGATCGCGCCCTCGATGCGCAGCGCCGGCCGGTCGGCGCTTTCGATGGCCAGGACGCGGGCCCAGTGGGGGACCCAGGTGCGCAGGTGATTGGTGAATGCCGCGCGGTTGGTGGGCAGGGCGCCGGCAAACTCCGACTGCCTCCGCCGAATCCATTGCTGAATGAACTGGGATTCCTCCAGGGCGCCGGGGGGCGGGAGATTGTCCGGATACACCCGCAGCAGGGCCTCCGGAGGGGTGGCATCCGGGGCATCCGGCACCTCCGCGGTTTCCGGCCGGTTGAGCATCCAGCGGGCGATCCAGCCGGCGGACAGCGTCCGGGAGGCAAGATTGTCGTTGTGCGGCGCCTCCAGGCAGAGCGCCCGGAAGCGGTTGGAGGCGTTCATCAGGCCGTAAATCCGGCTGATCTCCGGCCCCTCCAGGGTGCCGGTGGTGCGGGTCCAGTCCCCCGTCGCTCCGACCAGCAGTTGTGGCCGCGGGGCCACCGCTGCGGCAAACTCGACATTGTCGCCGCTGATGCGCAGTCCGGGCGCGTTCTCGCAGGGGCAGTTTCCCTGATGGGTGTGCGAGATGGCGCAGACGGGTACAAGCACCTTGACCCGGAGGTCCGTGGCGGC
>JAFLEG010000030.1 GCA_017302195.1 Verrucomicrobiota bacterium | reverse complement strand
GCCAGCTCATCAATGCCGTTGACCATGGCCGCATGGCGGGTGGCCACGGAATCGAACCAGCCGCAGCGGCGGGCGCGCCCGGTGGTGGCCCCAAATTCCCGTCCCATGCCGTGCAGCAGGTCCCCGATCTCCGCATTCTCCGTGGCCAGCGGGCCCTCCCCCACCCGGGTGGTATAGGCCTTCATCACGCCCACCACGCGGTCCATGCGGTTCGGCGGCACGCCCGAACCGGTGCAGGCTCCGCCGGCGGTGGTGCTCGATGAGGTGACGTACGGGTAGGTGCCGTGGTCAATGTCGAGAAAGGTTCCCTGGGCGCCCTCGAACAGCACGTTGGCCCCGCGCCGCGTCGCCTCGTGGAGATAGAGCACGGTGTTGCGCACGAACGGACGCAGCCGTTCCGCGGCGGCGGTGTACTCCCGCAGCAGGGCGTCGTAGTCGAGCGGTTGCGCCCCCAGCGCCTTGAGCACCTCGTTGTTCTCGTCCAGGCGTTCCCGCAGGCGGGTGGGGAACCGCGTGGGATTGATGAGGTCAATCATCCGCAGTCCCACGCGCGCCGCCTTGTCGCCGTAGGTGGGGCCGATGCCCCGCTTGGTGGTGCCGATTTTCTGCTTGCCCTTGCGCACCTCCCGCTGGCCGTCGAGCTCCCGATGCCACGGGAACACCACATGGGCGGTTTCGGAGATCTGGAGGTTGGCCGGGGACACCGGCACCCGGAGTCGCTCCAGGCCGTCCAGTTCCTGCACCACCCCCACCGGATCAATGACCACCCCGTTGCCGATCACGCAGACCTTGTCCGGGCGCAGGATGCCGCTGGGGATCAGGTGGAGGACGTATTTGGTGGGGCCGACGTACACCGTGTGGCCCGCATTGTTGCCGCCGGCGGTGCGCACCACGATCTCCGCTTGCTCCGTGAGCACATCAATGATCTTCCCCTTGCCCTCGTCGCCCCACTGGGCGCCGACCAGAATTGTATTGGCCATGTGACTGCGTTGTTCCCGGCAACAAAAAGCCCCGAATGCAATTCGGGGCCGTCAGCCGGTCTTTGCCGGGAGAAGCTACGAGGCGCCCGGAAGGTGTGTCAACGGAGGGAAATGGGCGCCCGCACGGCAATTTCCCCCTCGCGCTTCCAACAGGCGGACGCCTACCTTCCGCGCCCAATGTTTGAAGCGACGCGAGCCCAGTTGGATGCCCTGGCATCCAAGCTCAGCCAGTTGCGCAAGTTCGTGGACCTTCCGGCCGCCCAGCGGCGGATTGCGGAATACGAGGCGCAGATGGCGTCCGACACCTTCTGGGGCAATCAGGAGACCGCCAAGAAGGTGATTGAGGAGGCCAATCAGTTGAAGAAGAAGGTGGAGCCCATGGTGTCCTTCGAGCGTCGGACGGACGATCTGCGGGTGCTCCTGGACCTGGGCGAGGCCGAGCCGCCGGCCGGACAGGATGCGGTCCAGAAGGAGGCGGATGCCGAACTCGACGCCCTGAACCGTCAGGTGGACCGCTTTGAACTGGAGGTTCTGCTGACCGGTCCGCACGACCATCGCAACGCCATCTTCAGCGTCCAGGCCGGCGCGGGCGGCACCGAGGCCCAGGACTGGGCCCAGATGCTCTCGCGCATGTACGAGCGTTGGTTCGAATCGCGCGGCTGGACCTTTGAGTCCACGGACGCGCTCCCCGGGGAACAGGCCGGGCTCAAGAGCATCACCTACCGCGTGGAGGGCGAAAACGCCTACGGATTCTGCAAGGCGGAGCGGGGCGTGCACCGGCTCGTTCGCATCTCCCCCTTCGACGCCAACAAGCGCCGGCACACCAGCTTCTCCAGCGTGGACGTCATCGCGGAGATCAGCGACATCAGCGAGAGCGACATTGTCATCCCGAAGAGCGAGATCCTCCGCGACACCTTCCGGTCCGGCGGCAAGGGCGGTCAGAACGTCAACAAGGTGGAGACCGCCGTCCGCCTGACCCACCTGCCCACCGGATTGGTCGCCGCGTCGCAGGCGCAGCGGAGCCAGGCGCAGAACGAGGTCACCGCGATGGCCATGCTGGTCTCGAAGCTCTTTGCATTGAAGCTCGACCAGGCGAAGGGGGAGATGGAGCGTTTTTATGGCGAGAAGGGCAGCGTTTCCTGGGGCAACCAGATCCGCAGCTATGTGTTCCAGCCCTACCGCATGGTGAAGGACCTGCGTACCGGCGTGCAGACCAGCAACGTGCAGGCGGTGATGGACGGCGACCTGGATGCCTACGTGAACGGGTGGCTGCGTGCCGGGCAGCCGGCGAAGCGGATTCCCGGGCTGAAGGATGAGGAGGAATGAAGCCCAACATCCTGGACACCATTGTCGCCCAGAAGCGGATCGAGGTGGCCCGCCTCCCGGAAGGAACCGTTGCGGCGCACCAGTTGCGGGAAGCGATTCACGCGCGCGGAACCGGGGTCCGCGATTTTGCGGGCGCACTTCGGAATCCGCGCCGCGGCGACGTGGGTCTGATCGCCGAGGTCAAGAAGGCCTCGCCGAGCCTGGGGGTGATCTGCCCGGACTTTGATCCGGTCCGGATTGCCCGGGCCTACGAGGACGCGGGGGCCAGTTGCCTGTCGGTGCTGACGGACGAACAGTTTTTCCAGGGTTCCCTGGAGCACTTGAAGGCGGTGCGGTCCGCGGTGGGGCTGCCCCTCCTGCGCAAGGACTTCCTCATTGATGAGCGGCAGATCCTGGAGGCGGTTGCCGGGGGGGCGGATGCCATCCTGCTGATCGTTGCCATCCTCACCGACGACCAGTTGGCGCATTTTCACGCCCTGGCGGATGCCGCCGGACTGGCGGCGCTGGTCGAGGTGCATGATGAGGCGGAGTTGGAGCGCGCCCTGCGCTGCGGTGCCCGCCTGGTGGGAGTGAATAACCGGGATCTCAAGACCTTCCAGGTGGATCTCGGCACCACCGAACGCCTGTCCCGCCGCCTGTGGGCGGGTGCGGAGGGATCCTGTGTCCAGGATTCGAGGCTGTTGGTCGCGGAAAGCGGCATCCACACCCGGGCGGATGTCCTGCGGCTCCGCCAGTGCGGCGCCGGAGCGATCTTGGTGGGGGAGTCCCTGATGAAGTCCGGCTCGGTGGCCGCCAAGGCGGCGGAGTTGATGGGCGTGTCCTGAAGTCCCGACACTCTCCACCTCGGAGGAGGGGCAAGGTATCCGAGTCCCCATATCCTTCCGCTGCGTTTGTGCACGAACGACGGGGATCGCGGGAAGCCCCATCTCGCAACGCTTCTTCGTTCCCCGCGGCCAATTTCACACCCCTTGCGGGAGAGGTCAGGTGCAGAAGCCAATCCCTGGACGAACAGCGGTACGCCACGCGCACCAATCCCACGGTTGGCCGGCACGGCTTCCTGAACCTCGTTTCCACCGGAGATCCCGAGGTTCAAGGCAGTCTTGACAGACTCGACCGCCAGATGCTCTCGACGGCTGCGACTCGGCGGGCGGCTTTCAGTTTCGATGGCGGCACCTGCGGACCAGCCCGAATGCCAGAAGTGCCGCGGCTGAAATCGAGGCGATTTCAGCGGGTTCGGGCACGTGGTGCGCGGTCACCGTCCAGACAAAGTGATCCGGATTGGTGGTAGTGCTCACCCGCAGGGTCCAATGATCGATGGGGTCGAGATGACCGCCGTGCATTCCCTTGGTCTCTCTGGTGGAATTCTTCGGGACCGGAAACTCCACCAGTTTGGTTGAAACCGCCGCCTCCTCGTGATGCGCCCCGGTGAGCGTGAATTCCACCGCGGCCTTGGACCCAAAAATGGTCTTCGTGGCTTGCAATGTGGCACTCCAGGGATTCAGGAGGTCCCCGGCAATCGAAATGGATCCGGAGTCCGGGCTGCCGGTCCCGGTTTGCCAGGTGCCGGTCCACGACAACGACTTGGGCTGGTTGTCCACCATCGTTGTGACCATCGCGGCGGCGTGAGCCATCGGAGCCAGGAGGAGGATCGAAATGAGAAGCGTGATGAGGAGTTTCATGAGAGGCACCTTTGGAGTGAAGTCACCCGCGGCGAGTCGCGGTGCGTGAGACTCGTCGCGCGTTGGTGAAGGCGGGCTGTTGGCCCTTGGTCTCATTTCTGCGCCAATAGTCAACTCCCTCGACTCTCGCTCCGCCCGGTGGGGCGCATCGCAATGTCGTGGACGATGCGACGCAGACCCGTGGCTGGCAGGGCGGGGCTCCCCCGAGCCGTGCGCGCAACCGACAATCGTCGTCGTGGTCACTTCACAGGCTCAGAGCTCACTGGAAGTTCGCCCAGCCAATGAATTGAGAGGCGCCGCCGGCGGGATGCAGGAGAAGCTCATCCCTTCCGGGCATGTGTGGTGGACCCTACGGCGTTGTGGACAGTGACTCGAGGTAGTCGAGCAGGGAGGCGAACTCGGTGACGGTCCATCCGGCGGTCAGGCCCTCGGGCATGAGGGAGCGCTCCTGCTTTTCCCGGCGCTGGATGGTGTCGAGGGGGATGCGCTGCTCCTCGGCGGTGACGGTGCGGATGGTCACGGCATCCGCCGCCTCCTGGACCACGAAGCCGTCCACCTCCGAGCCATCCTTCAGCTCGAAATGGTGGGTGATGAATCCCTGGGCCAGGGTCTTGTTGGGAATGAGGATCGCCTCGGCCAGTTCGCGGCGGCGATAGGTTTTGGCAATGGTGCCCAAGTAAGGACCCCTGAGGGGTTCTCCGGTCCGGACGGTATGGCAGCCGTTGCAGCCGGCCTGGCCGAACAGCAGTTCGCCGCGTGCGCTGTCTCCCCGGGTGGTCAGGACCGCTTCCACGACCCCGGCCACTCCCAGGTCCCCGATCTTGGGAGACTGGGCGTCGTCGGCGACTTTTGCCGGATCAATCTTCAGGCGCTTGATGGTATCCGCAGCCGCGGCGGCCACGGCGGGATCCGGATCGGTCAGCGCGGCGACGAATTGTGCCGCGCGGGAGGCATCGCGGACCTGGGCGGCCGCCTTGAGAATCTGGACCCGCCGCGCTGGGGTGGCCCAGCCGGCGTCCAGCGCACGATTGGCCGAGGCGCGGGCCTCGGGGGAGGAACTCCTGGCGGAGGCCACGCGCAGCAGCAGGGCTTCGGCACCCGGGGAGGTTTCGCTGTCGAGCCGCGCGGCCTCGGATTCCAGCAGGCCATGCACCTGGTCCAGCCCGGGAGCAGTGGCCACCGCGGTGCGGGCCTTTTCGGCGAGATTGTTTTCGGTGCGCGTCTTCTGGACCTGCGGCAGTCCCCTCAGGATCGCCTGCCAGGCCTCGGGCTGGCTGGTGCGGGCCAGCGCAATCACCGCCTGGGCACGGGCGGCGTCGGGTGTGGCGTCCCCGGTGGCCGCCTGGATGAGCAGCGGCACCGCCTCGGAGGGGGTGGACTCCGCCTCGGCGAGCTGCGCGGCGATGGCAGGCAGCAGGGCGGGATCGGTCGCGGCGCGCTCCAGCAGCACACCCAGGGCGTCCCCGGCCGGGATGCGATGGCGCGCCATTTCGCGCCCGATCCAGGTCGCTTCCAGGGCGCTGGCTGCGGCCAGGGTCTGTTTGAGCGTGCGCAGGACGGCTGGCGACTCCAGCCACGGCTCCGGCTGGTAAAACGGTCCGCGCGTGTCCGGACGCGTCCCCCAGGAGTCTCCGCGCCAGGGGCCTTCCACGAAGTGCAGGCGGCACAGGGCCGTGATCAGGCCGGCCCGCCGTTCCGGAGCCTTCTCGCGCCCGAGCCGTTCAATGAGGGCATCAACGGTCACCGGATTGGCCAAGCGGCCCAGCACCCGAAGTGCGCCGGCGCGTGCCGTGTCGGGCGCTTCGGCGTCGTCCACCACGGCGAGGCAATCCTCCACCGCCCGGAGGCGCACCAGGGCTTCCACGCCGGTATGCACGACCACCGGATCGTCATCCCGCAGCAGCGGGATCAGCGCCGCGGCGTCGTCCATGGTACCGATGCGCGCCAGGGCGTACGCCGCTTCGCGGCGTGTTCGGGGATCGGGAGAGGTCACTGCCAGCACCACGGCGGTCCGGGTGGTGGCCGCCGGGGTTCCGGGCAGATCTCCCAGGGCGCGGAGAATCCAGGGCGCCAGCAGCGGGTCCCGCAGCCATCCGGTGAGCAATCCTGCGCAATCCGACGGGTACGCGAGTGCGACGGTAAACAACGCGGCGATGCGGCCCTCCAGCGGGACGTCGAGGTTTTTGACCACGGTGGAGAGACGATCCAATGCGGCCGGCACGGACCCGTCCTCCAGGCGTCGCAGCAGCGCCCGTTGTGCGGCGAGACGGCGGCGATGACTGGGGGACTGGAGTTGTCCGATCAGGGTGTCCGGGGATGCCGTCGCAAAGTCCGGCAACGGCTCGGGCCGGTATCCCTTCGGCGTGGCCCGCACCAGGAAGCCCACTTCGGGTCCCACCCAGGTGAACGAGGCTCCCTTCCAACTCGCGGCGTAGATCGCGGAGTGGGCGTCCACATCAAGATCCGTCACCCGCGGGAGCTTGGCGAAGCGCTCCTGGGTCGCGGCAAAGGTGCCGCCCTTGGTGGTCAGGCCGTGATGGGTGATCCACTCCGTGCCCCAGTCGGCGGTGAAGGGCGCATCATTCCACCGGGCCGGGATCCCCGGTTCGTCCACCCACGCCGCACCGCAGCCCGAACCGCCGCCGTAGTCGGCGAGCGGCGGGACGATCTCGTCGGGGAAGTTCTTGAACAGGCGCGGATACCCATGCTGGGTCCCTCCGGAAAAGTGGTGTAGCCGGACGTCCCAGCCGCCGCCATCATTGGTGTTGTCGCGCGCGAAGCCGTCCAGTTGGGGGCCCACCGCCACCTCCAGAATGTTGCGCGTGCCGTCGGCGAAGAGTTCCAGACGGGAGCCGTCCGGACGCAACCGCACCACGCCGCCCCCGCGCAACTGGAGCTTCCGTCCATCGGATCCGGTCGCCTCCAGGAATCCGAAGTCCCCGATGGCCGCGTAGAGCCAGCCGTCCACGCCCAGAGCCAGTCCGTTGGAGGAGTGGTCCGCGGGACGGTCCTTGAAGGTGAAGGCGATTCCGGTGACCAGGGTTTTGCGCTCCTCGGCCACACCGTCGCCATCGCGGTCGAAGTACACGCTGATGTCCGGCGGATGCAGCAGATACAGGCGGTCCTGGTCCCACACCAGGCCCCGGGGGGAATCCACGTCCGGCACGAAGGCCCGGACCTCATCCCCCTGGCCGTCGCCATCGGTGTCCCGCACCCGCAGGACGCGTCCGAGGTGCGGCTTCCGGTCCAGGGACCCATTGCCGTCGCTGGACACATACAGCGTGCCGTCCGGCGCCGCCGCCACGAAGACCGGGTAGTTGACCGCGGGCGGAGTGGCGAAGATGCGGACGTCGAATTCCTCGGGGAACTGCACCTCCTGGAGAAGAGCCGCCGCCTTCTCGGCGGAGGCCACCGCGGGCAGTTCCCGGAGTTCCACCGGAGTCGGCTGCCGGTCGGTCGCGGTGAACGCCGCCGCGGCCGTGGCGAGAGTGGGAAGGCCAGCAGCCAGGACGGCAAGGAAGGGGCGGAAGGGACGAAGGCGCATGGCGGGCGGAGGAAGGAGCTACGGCTGAATCACCGGATGACGATGTGTGTCCGCCGGATCGAAGGCCTCGGGGGCGAACTCGACCGCCGTTCCGGAGGCGGTCACCTGAAGCGCATGGGCAATGCCGGGGGCGATCTGGATGAGGTCGCCGGGGACGAGATTCATCGAGGTGCGGCTGCCAGAGGCGGGATCCTCGAGGTGCAGCGTTGCGGCCCCGGCAACCAGATAGAAGCGCTCCCGCCGCTCCCGGTGCAGGTGGTTCCCTCGGGTCGTTCCCGCCCGGAGCTCCAGGCAGGCGAGATAGCGGAAGACCTCGGCGCCATCGGTCAGCTGCGCCAACTCGCCTGCCGGCAATGCCAGACGCTTGGGATCGCGGGCCTCCGAGGGGGAGGACTGGGACATCACGGGCAGCCGCTGCCGGCTGACGGATCCTTCGAGAAAGCTGTCCACGGAATCGGGCATCAGGACCGAGCTTCGGCCGAGGCCGGTCGGTTCCGCAAGCATCCGCATCCGGCATCCGCCGGGTAACGGCCGTGTTTCGGCAGCCGCACCGGCGTGCCGATCCGGTGGGCGGTGGGCAAAAAGGAGGTGACAGGCGGGGTCGGCCATTGCGGGACGCTTTCGGGTTGGTCCAAAGAGGAGCCGAACCGGTGTGGGACCTTCCTCGCCGGAGCATTTGACCGACTACGACAATGAACATGAACTCTCGATTCCCCCGGCGCTTCCATCGCGCCACGCTTGCAGCGCCGCTGCTGGGCATCCTGGGCCTGATGGCCCCCGTCGCCCTGCAGGGGCAGTCCCTGTTCTTCGAGGACTTCGAAGGACTCACCCTTGGACCCAACGTGGACGAAGGCCTGGCCGGTCTCGCCGTTTGGACCGCGTCGCCCCCGCCCAACTGGATCTCGGACAGCAGCCAGGTACCCGGCGTGGGCACCGACCTCGATGGCGTGACCGAATGGGCCGGCTGGGGCTTTGCCAACAAGGACTGGTGGGTGCAGACCGCCGGCAACCAGCGGCGGGTCGAGTGGGTGCTCGGCACCGGCACGGTGATGATTGCCGATCCTGACGAATGGGACGACGCGGCGCACGTCCAGGGTCTCTTCAACATCTTCGTGAGCACTCCGGAGATCACCTTCCCGGCGGCACCGGCGGACTCGCTGGTGCTGGCGTTTGACTCCTCCTGGCGTCCTGAGGCCTTTGACGATGGCGCGCCCAGTTTCCCGGAGGGTCCCGAGGGGCAGCGCATCAACAACCAGACAGTCGTGATCCGCTCGATCTTTGCCGCCGGCACGACCAACGAGGTGGTGCGCTGGGATTCCGACGCCAACAGCCCCTTCTACAAGGCCGACAGCGACTTCATCAATGAGTCGGTGCTGGTGCCGCTCAACAATCCGGCGGGTGCGACGTCGCTGAAGCTGAATTTCGGCATGGAGCTTGCCGCCAATGACTGGTGGTGGGCGGTGGACAACATCACCGTCGGCACTCCGCCGCTGCTGGTCGGACTGGTGGCCAACGGCGTGCAGTTCACCGGACGCATTGCCGAGGGCCTGGGCAAGACGGTGGATCAGTCCAAGGGGATCACGGTCACGCTGGACGGTGCCGCGGTGACTCCGGGGGCGATTTCCCAGGAGGGCTCCGTGCTGACCGTGCCGTACTCGCAGGCTCCGGCCATCTGGATCCCGAAGTCGGTGCACACCGTGAAGTTCAGCTACACCTCCAACGAGGGGAAACTCATCGAGGAGACCCGTTCGTTTACGGCGCCCGGCTACTCGGCGGTCCGACCGACCCCGACCACCGTGGCCGTCACCCTCACCGAGCCTGACTACTTCACCATCGCGGAGGGACAGGGCATCCAGTTGAAGCTGGACGGCACTCTGCTCACCGGCAGCAGCCCGGTGCGCGCCGAGAAGGTCCTCACCCTCCGGGCCCCCACGGGCAGCGTGCTTGCCCCGGGTTCCGCCCATGTGCTGGAAGTGATCTTCCGCAGCACGGACGGCACCGAGGTGGTGGATGCCGTCGCCTTCACGGCTCCCGCCTTCCAGACCCTGCCGGCATCGCTGGCCACCGCGGCCGGCACCGGCGTCCAGCCGGGCATGCTGTGGCGCGTTCACCAGATCGCGACCAACCGTCCGACCACCATTGCCGCGGCCCTCGCGCAGTTGGCCGGCGATCTTGGCCCGAGCATTGCCAATCCTTCCACCGAGGCCGACGGGCTTTACCGGATTGAGTTCGTCAACTTCGAGCAGGCCGCTTCGGACGCCGGCAATTTCAAGTCGGCGGCGGAGCTTCCGGCGCTCCAGGTATTGGATGCCGAGATTCCGGGCATTCCCGGATTGGAAGGCGGCAACGACAACATCGCGGCCGAGGCCTGGACGTTCATCGAGATCCCGCAGGCGGGCCTCTACACGATGGTCGTAAACAGCGACGACGGCTTCCAGGTCACGGCTGGCACCACCAATCAGCCCGCGGCTTTAGTGCTGGGCTCTTTCGACGCCGGCCGGGGAGAGTCCGACTCCGAGTTCTACTTCCAGGTCACCCAGCCCGGGGTGTACTTCCTCAAGCTGCTCTTCTTCGAGGGGGGCAGCGGCGCGAGCGTGGAGTGGTTCACCATCAACGCCGACGGTTCCTACGCCTTGGTAAACGGCGTGCAGACCGGCGCACTCAAGGCCTTCCGCGCCCGCACGGTTCCGGAGCCCGAGATCGGCGGTGGGATCGAATCCGTCAGCCTCAACGACGGCCAGGTGGTCCTCACCTACACCGGCACCCTGAAGTCGGCCGGGACGCTGGGCGGACCCTACGAAACCGTGGCGGGGGCGACCTCCCCGTACACCGTGACGCCACCGGCATCCGGGGGGCAGCAGTTCTTCCGCGCCGAATAGTCGGCAGATTGGTTCTTCACGGGGGACCGGGAGTCATCCCGGTCCCCCGTTGTTCTCTGGGTGCCGGTCCGTGCGGGGTAACCACCGTCTCCCGCAGGACCCTCCGCAGGACGCAAAGAATGGCCGCACCCCACCAGGGGAGGTAGGAACCGACGTGGAGGAGGCTCAAACTTCCCCGTGGCGATGGAGATCCCGGCGCGTTGGGCGAGAGCCGACCGGGGCGGGGGAGAAAGTCGGAGCATGACGTCTGCTACCGCAACCGTCAGATTGAAGAGTTACTGAAGGAACGGGACCTGACGAAAGGCCGCGCCACGGGGATGCCGAGGAGTCTCGGGGCGTTGCAGGTGGACGGCTCACCGGTTCTTTCACCCAGGCGCGGTGGCGCTGTCGGACTGGCGCGGTGAGATTTGATCACTCATCGCAGTCCTCAAAACTGTGGAATTGCCGAACGGCTCGAATCGGCTGGGTAATCTTCGGGAGCATTACAGTGAGAGCGGCATCCGAGAGCATTGCGAGAGAACGGCAGGGGGGGAGCTGGGGCAGTTCCTCACGGACTCGGCCGTCGCTGGGTTCATGACAGACATGTTCGATCCGCTCCCGCAGACGGTTTATTTGCTGGATGCTGGAGCGGGTGCCGGTGCGCTGACGGAGGCGTTCGTGTCGAAGTGTTGCCGGGGGCAGGACGGCGTCTGTCAGACTGAGGCGACGCTCTACGAATTCGACGATGAGATTCTGCCGGCGTTGCGGGAGACGCTGAGTGCCTGCGAGCGGAGGTGCGCCAAGGCGGGGTCCGCTTCTGTTATTCCGCGCATGCGGCGGACTTCCTCCGGGAGTTCTCGTCCCAACTCACCGGAGGGCTGTTCGAGGATCTGGCCCCCGTATTTGATGACGCCATCGTCAATCCGCCTTACCGGAAGATCGGATCCGATTCCGCCGAGCGGCGGGTACTTCGCTTGGCGGGCATCGAGACCAGCAATCTTTACACAGCCTTCGTCGCCCTGATCATGCGGATCAAGCCTCGGGATCAGCCCCGTCGCTCGAACAGGGCAAGTCGGAACGGGTGGCCCTCAGGCATGGGCTCCTGTGGGATGAACCGAATCATGGATTCCAATTGCCGTCGAAGTTCCGGCAGGGCCTCGGGCACTTCGAATTGTACGGATTTCAGTTTGACCGGCTGCTCGGCCAGCAGCCGGAGGATCCGCCCCCGATCCCGCCGTTCGTCCACCAGGTGGCGGGCATTGAGGTGCAACCGCCGGATGTGCAGGTTGCCAGCAGGTGTCCGCCCCCAGAGCAGGTGGGTTTTTGGGTCCTCGACAACATGCACACCCCAATCCATTTCCCGGGTCGGATCCAATAGCCGCAACCCGCACTTCCGGTCCACTGCGCCTGGCCAGTACGAAGATTTGGCCAGGTTGCAGTGGCGCGTGGAAAGCAGGAGGTTGAAGTAATCCTGAACGACATCCTCCTTCTGGCGCGGGTCGAAATGATCCACCTCCATCGCGCATTCTCCCCCAGCCCGGGAAACGTGTTGATCGGAGTATGCACACCGTCCTCCAAACTCAGCCATCAGGAAGGGGAAGGCTGCTCGGTAGGTGGTTCGCTTGAAGCGCCGAGACGGACGCTCACGCCGAACGATCCGCGGGGAGGACTTGGGCGCAGACATGGATCGCTTGGATCAGCTTGGCGACAGCATCGCGGCGACGGATCTCTTCGAGGATTTGGTCGGCCGACCTCGGAAACATCAGCTCCTGACGGGCCTGGGCCAGTTCCTCCAATTCTCGGGCTTCAGCCAGCGTGATCTCACCCACCGCCTCGCGGCGGGCCAACTCCCGGAAACGGCGCTCATCGCCTTTCCGCCATTCTGTCAACCGGGGTACCGGCGAACGAACTGCAGGCCCCACGCTTGTCACCTGGTGGGCCGCTGCTTCGGCTGTGGCCAGCGAATTTGGCGTCGAAACCACCGGCAGAGAAGCTGGCAGTCCGTTAGTGCAGGTAGCGGCCGCAGAAAGGGTGGCCGCCAAAACTCGGACAGCCGCGTCGCTATGCGCTTGTCGCTTCATCCAGATAGAGGAGACGGATCAGGTTGGAGAACAACGCCGGAGTACCCTGCACGCGGAGAAGGCCCTGCAGTGGAACTTCTTCGACGAGCCCGGTGGAGATCGCGGCAATCGAAAGGCCGCAGAAGATGGCCTCGGACACCTGTCCTGTCGAGATCACCATTTCGTCGGCAACTCCGAGTGACTCCTGGATGGGGAGGGGCGGCAATGAAGACAATTTAGGGGCGTCTACTCCCAGACGTTCAAGGAACCGTACCATGGACTCCCGATGCTTGAGGCGGCCCTCCGGGCTGAGCACCACCCGGACGAGGTCCATCAGAACGCCGGAGGTTGTCTGCAATCCAAAGGAGATGACCGCAGCACCTTCCGAGGTTGTCAGCACGGACACTCGGTTTGCGTACACCGCACGTCGGAATTCCGATGGCGGCCATAGGACCCGAAGGGACCGCGACCTGGGCAAATCTTCGGACTTTCTTGTGGAGGCCATGCAGACAGACTTCGTGAAACACCAGTAATCGTTGGGCGAAGATGGACCAGCTATTCGAGGCCCGCCACAGCATTCTTGGACTCGGCCATGGGGCGGAGCCCAGGACGCAACTGACCCTTAACATCGGACTCAAGTCGTCCGTGAAGCTCTCGGCTTCACCCGTGGGGTGCCGATACCCGACATGCTCGACCGCGCCCAACTCCCCACTGCGGTTCACTTGCCGTGCTCGGCGACGTAGGACTTGGCCTTGCTGACGAATTCCTGGGGGCTGCGGGCGAAGGCGTCGCTGTCGGTCTCGATGGCGAGCACGCCCTTCCAATCCGTCTTCTTCAGTTCGGCCAGCAGGTCGGCGATCTGGGCCTGGCCTTCGCCGATGAAGGTGTCCATGGAGACGTCGTCGCCCTGGGTCTTCTCCACTTTCTTGTCCTTGAGGTGGATGTCGAAGACGCGGCCCTTGTAGTCCTTGAAGACGGCGGCGGGCTTCATGCCGGTGGAGGCGATCCAGCCGGCGTCCATGCACACGCCCATGCGCGGGTCGCGGTGCATGAGCAGGGTGCGGACCACCAGCGGGTTGCCATACAGGCTGCGGATGCCGTGGTTGTGGATGGCGACGCGGATGTCGAACTCCTTCGCGAGGGCCTCCAGTTGGTCGAGGATCGCGAAGTCGCCGGGCTCGACGATGATCAGCGAGATGCCCATGTCCTTGGCGAACTCGAAGAGCTTCCGGTTCTTGGCCTGATCATTCGATGTGCCGGCGACGCCGAAGGTGTACGCCCGGAGTCCGTTGGCCTCGAGCACCGCTTTTTTCTTGAGGTACTCCTCCCGGGGGGAGTTGGGGTCAATGTGGTTGCCGATCACCTGAAGATTGGTGATGCCCTGCTGCTTCGCAAAGGCCACCGCCTGGTCAAAGTTCATGTGACGCAGCGTCCAGGTCTGGAGGCCAAGCTGCCCGGTCAGGTCGGCCGCGCGAAGGGCGCCGGCCAGCAGGAGAAGGGAAAGGAGGTGGCGAATCGTGGAGTTCATGGCGACGGGGAGATGCTGGGAAGATGCGGCATGTCCGGCAAGGGTGGAATCCCGGCGGAAGCGCAGCGACCACTCGGGGGGGCTGTCACATTCTGATGGGGCGAACGCGAAGCGTCTTGGGACTGCGGTGGCTTGCCACCGCTTTGGCGTCGGCCGCAGGTGACATGCGGAGCGGAAAGTTCAGACGACGAGGAATCCGGCGGGGACGCCGGATTCGTGGGCCATTTTCCATTCGACGCCCTGGTGAGGAATGAACGCTGAGGTCGTTGTCTGCGCGTGGTTGCAAAGCGGCGTCTCCGCTGCGCTCCTGCCTTCGCCCAGCTACGGCAGGGCAAGCCTGCGTTCGTCCGGCTA
>JAFLEG010000003.1 GCA_017302195.1 Verrucomicrobiota bacterium | reverse complement strand
GGTCGGCCGCCCGGTTCGATGGCGAGTTTCTCCAGTTCATCCTCTCCCAGGGCGAGCACTTTGATCTGGAGGAGGGCATCTGGGGCTTCACCCGGACCACCTATCCGGACACCAACGTGCTCGCCTTTCAGGCCCAGTTGGATGACTGGGCGGCGCAGGTCCGCACCCTGCTGACGATGGGCAGCGGGCCGGGGGAGGCGCTGGACGCCATGAACGAGGTGCTCTTTGAGCGGCTGAAGTTCCGGGGCAACGAGGACAATTTCTTCGATCCGGCCAACAGCTATCTGAACCGGGTCATGGACCGCCGGATCGGCATCCCGATCTCCCTGAGCGCGGTGTATCTGCTGGTGGCGAAACGCGTCCGCCTGCCCATCACCGGCATCGGCATGCCGGCGCATTTCCTCTGCCGCTACCAGACCCCCATGGCGGAGGTGTACATTGATCCGTTTCACAAGGGCCAGTTGCTGACCCGACTGGACTGTCGCAAGCGCCTGCTGGAATCCGCCATCGGCTATGACGAGCGTCATCTCGCGCCGCTGAGCAGCCGGCGAACCCTCCAGCGCATGATCGCCAACCTGCATCTCATCCACAAGGAGCGGCGGAACCGGACGGAAAGCGAGCGCCTCCAGCGCTACCTGGTCGCCCTGTCGCGGTAGGCGCACCCCCGACGTCCGGGGTTGTGGTGCCGGCATGCTTGCATGGATCCGGGCTTTGCCATGAAGTCCTGCGCCGATGCGCGATCTCCTGCCAACGCCGCCCCCCCTGCATCAGAACGAACATGCCGAGATCCGGGAACTGTTCCGCCGCTTCGTGGTGCCCAGCTACGGGCGCTTTGACCTGGTGTTCAGCCACGGCGCGGGCAGCTACGTGTGGGATGTCTCCGGACGCCGCTATCTGGATTTCGGTGGCGGCATCGCCGTGTGCGCCCTCGGTCATGCGCATCCGGAGATCACCGAGGCGCTGGTCGAGCAGTCCCGGAGGCTGGTCCATGTCTCCAACCTGTACTTCCACGGACCCCAGGGCCGTCTGGCGGAACGTCTGGTCCGGGGCATCGGTCCGGGGAAGATGTTCTTTTGCAACTCGGGTGCCGAGGCGAATGAGGGACTGTTCAAGCTGGCGCGGCGGTTCGGACACGACGAGGGACGGTTCGAGATCCTGACCGCGGTGAATTCCTTCCACGGACGCACCCTCGGGGGCATCGCCGCCACGGGACAGGACAAGGTGAAGAAGGGGTTCGAGCCCATCATCCCGGGTTTCCGTCACGTGCCGTTCAACGATCTGGAAGCGGTCCGCCAGGCACTGTCACCCGCCACGGCCGCCGTCCTGATTGAAGGCATTCAGGGCGAGGGCGGGATCACTCCCGCCACCGCCGAGTACCTCATGGGGCTGCGGCGGCTCTGTGATGAACGGCGGCTGCTCCTCCTCGTGGACGCGGTGCAGTGCGGCCATTTTCGGAGCGGACGCTTCCAGAGCTTCCAGCGTATCCTGGAGGGGATTCCGGGCGCGGAGGGATTTCTGCCTGACGGGTTGTCCATGGCCAAGTCGCTGGGCGGCGGTTTTCCGATGGGCGCTTTCTGGGTGCGCTCCGAGGCGTACGGCGTGCCGCTGGCGGATCTCTTTGGTCCCGGCACCCACGGCACGACCTTTGGCGGCACGCCGCTGGGCTGCGCGGTGGCGCTGCGCATCCTGGACGTGATCGAGCGCGAGGGGTTGGAGCGGCACGTGCGGGACACGGGCG
Organism: Verrucomicrobiota bacterium; assembly: GCA_017302195.1. GTDB lineage: Bacteria > Verrucomicrobiota > Verrucomicrobiia > Limisphaerales > UBA9464 > UBA9464. The sequence continues at coordinate 23,399 of JAFLEG010000003.1, read as the reverse complement.
ACTGGCTGAAGGCACGGCTGGAGTCCCTCGCCGGCGAGTTTCCCACAGTGGTCAGCGGCGCCCGGGGGCTGGGCTTCATGCTGGGACTCGAGCTGCACCCCCGCGAGCGCATCCCGGCCTTGGCCAAGGACGAGCGCCCCGCAAGCTCTCAAATGGTCAGCCGTCTCCACGAGGCGGGCGTGCTGACCATCCCGAGCGGCAGCCAGATCATCCGGTTTCTTCCCGCGCTGAACCTGGCCCGGCCTCAGGCGGAAGAGGGGTTGGAGATTCTGCGGACTGTCCTGCGCGGGATCGCCTGATCCGGCACAAGGATCGAGTCGCTCTATGCAGCCGGCAGGGGATCGGCCGCCACGAGCTTCTTCTGGCGCGAATCCACGGCAAGGTTCAGTCCCTCGAGACTGCGTGCGCCGAGCAGTAGCAAGTCCCCTTTCTCGGCGAACACCACTTCATCCACGGTGAAGGCGCGGTTCACCCGAACGATCGCAAATCCCACGCTCCTGCTGATCTGCTGCCCGTTGGCCATCACAAAGGCCAAGTCCTTCTTTTCACGCTTCACGCCGATCCGCTCGAGAGTCGCCGCCGGAACCCACGTGAACTCACTTCCGGTGTCCACCAACATGCGCGGGATGGTCGCCGACTGCTCCCGATTCACCACGTTCTCAATCCGAGCCCCTACGTGAATCGTTCCCATGCCTGACGTTGATCCGAGGAATCACCTCCCGAAACAGAAAATCCTCGCGGGCGCATTTTGTTCCAGGGTGTGCGATGACGGGCGCGTAGCGACACCGCTCCGTATCGGGAGGGATGGCGTGTCGCCGTCCATCTAGAACCCGACCGCGATGAACCCGCTGAGGGGCAGGCCCATCGCCTCGGCTTCCCGCAGTTCGAGCCGACGTTATGGGTTGGCGAGCCTCGACATCGCCTTCCCCGCCTGGCCCCAGGCGGTGCGGTCGGCACGGATCGCCGGCGGATACTTTCCCGCCTGCTCGAGCTGCCGTGCGCCATCGAATGCCGCCGCAGACTTGGCCAGATTACGATCAACGGCATGCCCCTTGATATCCACCGCTTCGGCACGCGCCTGCACCGCCTCATTGATCGCCCCCCGGGCGATACCCTTGGTCACTTCCACAATGGGCCGCTGGGCGTCGGCGACGGCGCTTTTTGCCTGCGGCGACTGGTTCTTTTGATCCGCCACCCTTTCCAGGGACTTCGCTGCTTCATGCAGGTCATCGAACACCTGTTTTCCAGTGACCGGGGCAAGTTTGAGGTTAACCGGATCGACCCAGGCGGGCGACTTGGCGGCCCGGTCCATCAACTCCATGGCCCGCGCCACCTCCTTCAACGACTTCGAATTCTGGGATACCAGGGGAACCAACGTGGTCGTCAATTGCACGGCGACCTCCGCGAGTCGCTCGGGCGCGGGTTGGGGGGATCCGCAGACCCCATCGCCATCGGCATCATTGGTGGCATCATTCGGACAGGCATCGCATACATCACCGCTCCCGTCGCCATCGGTATCCAGTTGATCGGCATTGGCCAGGATCGGACAATTGTCCGAGGCGTCGGGTGTGCCGTCACCATCTCCATCCAGCGGCGGACTGAGTGGACTGCGGAGGGCGATCACGCTCTGGTCGCCAATGGCCACGGCGAGAAAGCCTGTGCCGGCGGGAGTTCCGTCGCGCAGTCCGTTATCGGTCCTGCCCCAGGGCACCAGACTTCCGTCCGATCTAATGGCGATGCCCAGGCCATAGCCCTCGGCAAATGATACGAAACCCGTACCGGTAGGCGCATCGCTCACCATGCCGGTATAGATGGGCCCATACTGATCCGATCCCCAGGCAACGAAGCTGCCGTCCGTCCGCATGGCAAGGCTGGACGCCTGCCCCCCGTCCACGAGTATGAAGCTGTTGCCGGCGGGGACCACGGACTGGCTGTAGCCATCGTATCCCCAGAACACGAGGGAACCGTCCGTTCGCACGGCCGTGCTGCCAATGCTGCCGCAGTCCGAGTCCAAGAATGTCCCGCCAGGGGTGGCCAGTTGTCCGTATCCACCGTCGCCCCAAGAGACCAGGGTTCCGTCGGCACGCTGAGCCATGCTGTGAACGCCGCCAGCAGTGACCTTGACGAACCCGGTGCCCAGGGGGGTCTGACTCACCTGCCCGTAGTTGTCGAGGCCCCAGGCAGCAAGGCTGCCGTCCGCCCGCAGCGCCACGCAGTGGAAGTCGCCCGCTTCGATCTGAACGAAGTCGTTCCCGGTGGGCGCACTGCTCACCTGAGTCTCCAGATCTCGTCCCCAGACGACCACGGTGCCATCGGCGCGGAGCGCCATGTTATGGTAGCCCCCTGCGGAAACTGCAACGAAGTCTGAGCCCGAGGGCGTTCCACTGATCTGTCCATCGGAGTCGGTGCCCCACGAAATCAGACTCCCCTGTGCCGCCACTTGATGGGTGGAGATGGCGCAGAGAGTGACCAGGACAAGTCTCTGAATTCTGCCGGTCACCACGTCGCGGAATCGTGCGGTGAGGGTTGCGCGGTCTGCCGCCCAGTTCGAGAGCTTGAACCACCGATTGAAAAATGAGTGGGCATTCAAGAGGTATTTCGGATGCATCGCAGTGTTGGTGACAGTGTGGGTTGATGTCGTTGCCCGATTCGGTCGTCGTCAGGACAGACCCCCTTTTGATTCACTTCTTCCTGGTCGCCAGGACGCCCTGCAACGTCTTGGCCGCCGAATGCCAGCGGCGGCAATGCCGATGGCGACGCGGTTGGATGAAACCCTGGAATCGAGGGCGGAATCCCCAAATCGAGCGACTGGAGCAGGGAGGACAGCCATGTCATCTACCCATGCGAGGAATTCGCGCAAAAGGGGTCATCGGCTTCTCGGGTTTTTTCCAGTTCTGCACAACTCGCTGGTGGCGAGAGTGACTTGAAGCAGGCGGATCCATCCAAAGTCCGCGCCTGAAGCGTCAAATCAGAAGGCGGGTCGCCCTGGCGCTGCGTCGCGACTGGATCAGGGACCGCAGCATGCGGGTCCCTCCCATGGGGGGCCATGCCGAGATGCCTCCTGTGATCACGCGGGTCCATTCATTTTGTTGACTGAATAGTCTAGTATGGATACTACTTGCTGTGCCGGCCGGTCCGGTACCGAGATATGGGACGCACCAGTGATGCCAGAGAACGCCTGTTGGACGCGGCACTCGACCTGATTTGGTCGAGCAGCTACGGCAGCGTGAGCGTGGATGACATCTGCTCCCAGGCCGGGGTGAAGAAGGGGAGTTTCTATCATTTCTTCCCCTCCAAGGCCGACCTGGCTCTGGCGGCTTACGAGGCGCATTGGGAACAGAAGCGCCCGCTGCTGGATGCCATCTTCTCGCCACAAGTCCCTCCGATGGAGCGGTTGTCCCGGTGGTGCCAGAGCGTCCGGGAGTCGCAGCAGGTTCTTTTCGAGAAATTTGGGCATGTTTGCGGCTGTCCCTACGCCAACGTGGGGGCTGAGCTGGCCACCCAGGATGATCGGATCCGATGCAAGTCGGAGGAGCTCCTGAACCGGGGGCTGCGCTATCTGGAAAGCGCCATCGCAGACGCCCAGCGGGAGGGTTCCATCCATGTGGCGGACGTCCCCGCTGCGGCTCGCGCCGTGGGCACCTGCCTCATGGGCCTGGTGTTCCGCTCCAAGGTTCAGAATGACGTCGGCGTGCTCCGTGAGTTGGAGCCCACCGTCCTGCAGTTGTTGGGCGCCGCGGTGCCCGCGTAGGCCCCCCCGAGTCCTTATCAACAGCCCCAGTTGCCTCTATGAATAGACGACCAGTCAACAATCAGCGTAACCCAGCGGAGCCTCCTTCCGGTACTCCGGGCATGTCGCCGGTGACCTTTACGGATTTGGCGCCGGACCGGTTCGACCGCCAGGCCACAGAGGCGGCGCGCACCTTTCGCGAGCAGTTTCTGCTGCAGGTGCTGAAACAGCACGGCACTGATTTCCCCGAGGATCTCCTGGTGGCTGCCCTGCGGGAGGCCGAAGCCCTGGCCGGCCTGACCCCGTTTCCGGAGCTGTTTCTCCCGTCCCTGGCCGAGGAGAAGGTTGGCCGGTTGCAGGATTGGTGGACGCGCCAGCAGCGCATCCGATCCCAGGAAGTTTCGTTTCCCGCCTGAACAGGAGCGCCCCCCCCACTATGAAACCAGTCCCCACCGTGTTTCTGCGTGCCGTCCTTCCGATGGCACTTGCCGCCGCCGCTGTGTCCGGATGCCGTCCGGGCAGCGACACTTCCCAGGGAGCATTCACCCCGCCCGCCGTCACGGTGGCGACCGTGGAGCCCCAAGAGGTGGTCGAGTTCGACCAGTTCACCGCACGCATGGAGGCCCCGGAGGTGGTCGAGGTGCGTCCGCGGGTCTCCGGGTACCTCACCGAGGTCCGGTTCCAGGCCGGAGCCCTGGTCCGCCGCGGGGAGGTGCTGTTCGTCATTGATCCGCGGCCGAAGCAGGCCGTGTATGATCGGGCCGATGCCGAGGTCCGGCGTGCGCGCGTCCGGGTGGAGATCACCGGCCGGGAGGCCAAACGGGCCGAGATGCTCTACGAGACCAAGGCCATCTCGATCGAGGAGGCCGACCAGCGCCGCTGGGCCGCCACGGACGCCGACGCCACGCTCAAGGCCGCCGAAGCGGCCCTGGAGACCGCGCGCCTGGATCTCGAGTACTGCCATGTGAAGTCGCCCATTGACGGCAGGGTGAGCCGTCCGCTGGTCACCGTGGGCAACAACATCAGCGGTGTGGATGGCTTCACCACGCTCCTGACCACCGTGGTCAGCGTGGATCCCATGTTCGCCTACAGCGATGTGGACGAGCCGGCGCTGCTCAAGTTCCGCGAGCTGCTTCGGGCTGGAAAGCTGGAGACCAACCGTGACGGGCGCGTGCTGGTCGAGATGGGCCTGGCGAACGAAACGGGCTTTCCCCACAAGGGGTTCATCGAGTCCGTGGACAACCGGGTGGACGCCGCCACCGGCAGCATCCTGGTGCGGTCCCAGTTCTCCAATGCCGACAGCCTGCTGTTGCCCGGACTGTTTGCCCGGGTGCGGGTGCCCGGCAGCGCCCGCCAGCCGGCGGTGGTGATTCCCGAGTCCGCCATCGGCACGGATCAGAATCAGCGCTTCGTGCTGACGCTGACCTCGTCCAATACCGTGGCCTACCGGCCGGTGCGCCTTGGCGCCTCGGTGGGTGGCGGGCGCATCGTGCGCGATGGTCTGCAATCCGGGGATCAGGTGGTGGTCAACGGGCTCATGCGGGTGCGTCCGGGCATGGCGGTGACGCCGGTGCGCGAGGGCGCTCCCGGTGCAGCCACCGCGTCGCGCTGACCCCGTCCCGAGCATCTCCCCAACGGAACGCCCCATGAAGTTCAGCCATTTCTTCATCCAGCGCCCCATCTTCGCGGCCGTGCTTTCCATCCTGATCTTCCTGGTCGGGTTGATTGCGATGGTTCGGCTGCCGATCTCGGAGTATCCGGAGGTCGTCCCGCCCCAGATCGTTGTCCGGGCGGTCTATCCGGGCGCCAATCCCACCACCATCTCCGAGACGGTCGCAGTCCCGCTCGAGCAGCAGTTGAACGGCGTGGAGAACTCGCTCTACCTGTTCTCCCAGGCGACCAGCGACGGGGTGATGACCCTCACCGTCACCTTCAAGCTGGGCACGGACATTGATCAGGCCCAGGTGCAGGTTCAGAACCGCGTCTCGCAGGCCCTTCCCAAACTGCCGGAGGAGGTCCGGCGCCTGGGTGTGCTGACCCTCAAGTCCACGCCGGACCTGACCATGGTGGTCCATCTGACCAGCGATGGCACCTACGACGACATCTATGTGCGCAACTACGCCACCCTGCAGGTGAAGGACGTGCTGGCACGCATTCCCGGCGTGGGGCAGGTGCAGGTGTTCGGATCCGGAGACTACGCGATGCGGGTGTGGCTGGATCCCGACCGGGTGGCCGCCAAAAGCCTCACCGCCGGGGATGTGGTGGCGGCCATCCGCGAGCAGAACGTGCAGGTGGCGGCGGGTGCCGTCGGGCAGCAGCCGGTGTCGGGTCCGGTGAGCTTCGAGGTGCAGATCAACGCCAAGGGGCGCCTGGTCACCGAGGAGGAGTTTGAGAACATCATCGTCAAGCGCGGCGCCAACGGCGAAACCGTGCTGCTCAAGGATGTGGCGCGCGTGGAGCTGGGCGCCGGGGAGTTCGCCCTGCGCTCCCAGCTCAACAACCAGTCGGCGGTGGCCATCCCCATCTTCCAGCAGCCGGGCAGCAACGCCCTGGAGCTGTCGGCCAGCGTCCGCGAGACCATGAAGATGCTGAAGGCCTCGTTCCCGCCCGGACTCAACTACGCCATCGCCTATGACCCGACGGTGTTCGTGGACAAGTCCATTGACGCCGTCATCCACACCCTCTTTGAGGCCATTATTCTGGTGGTGATCGTGGTGCTGGTGTTCCTCCAGACCTGGCGCGCCAGCATCATTCCGCTCGCGGCGGTGCCGGTGTCGCTCGTGGGCACCTTCGCCGTGATGGCCGCCCTTGGGTTCAGCATCAACGCGCTGTCCCTCTTCGGACTGGTGCTGGCCATCGGCATCGTGGTGGACGACGCCATCGTGGTGGTCGAGAACGTGGAGCGAAACATCGCGCTGGGCTTCTCCCCGCTCGAGGCCACCCGGCGCGCCATGGACGAGGTGACCGGACCCATCGTGGCCACCGCGCTGGTGCTGTGCGCCGTGTTCATCCCCACGGCGTTCATCAGCGGGCTGTCCGGGCAGTTCTACAAGCAGTTCGCCATCACCATCGCCATCTCCACGGTGATCTCGGCGTTCAACTCCCTGACCCTGTCGCCGGCGCTCAGCGCCGTGCTGCTGCGGGGCCACGATCAACCGAAGGATTCCCTGACCCGGGTGATGGATTCCCTGCTCGGATGGTTCTTCCGTCCCTTCAACCGGTTCTTTGCCTGGGCCGCCTCGCGCTATTCCGCGGGCGTGGCGCGGGTGATCCGCGTGAGCGGCGTGGCGCTGCTGGTGTACGCAGGCCTGGTGCTGCTGGGCGTCCGCGTTTTCCAGCGCGTGCCAGCCGGATTCATCCCCGACCAGGACAAGCAGTATCTGATCTGCGTCGCCCAGTTGCCCGACGCCGCCTCGCTGGACCGCACGGATGCGGTGCTCCGGCGCATGACGGACCTGGCGCTGGCGGTACCCGGAGTGGAGTCGTCGGTGGCCTTTCCGGGACTGTCGCCCAACGGGTTCACCGCCAGCCCGAACTCCGGCATCACCTTTGTCTGTCTCAAGCCGTTCGAGGAACGGCGCTCTCCGGACCTTTCGGCGAAGGCGATCGCGGCGAAGCTCAACGGGCTCTTCTCGGAGATCCAGGAGGCGCGGACGCTGGTGATCAACGCACCGCCGGTGAACGGGCTGAGCACCGGCGGCGGGTTCAAGCTGTACATCGAGGATCGTGCCAACCTGGGCGCCCAGACGCTCTATGGCACCACCTGGGGCATCATCGGCCAGGCGTACGCGACCAACGTGCTCCAGGGGGTGTACTCCACCTACCAGATCAACGTGCCGCAGCTCGACGCCGACGTGAACCGGATCAAGGCCAAGTCCATGGGCGTGCCGCTGGCCAGCCTGTTTGAGACCATGCAGGTGTATCTGGGATCGCTCTACGTCAATGACTTCAACCGGTTCGGACGCACCTACCAGGTCATCGCCCAGGCGGACGCACCGTTCCGGGCGTCGTCGGAGCAGGTGACCCGGCTCAAGGTGCGGAACGAGGAGGGACAGATGGTGCCCCTCGGTTCGGTGGTGCGGATTCGCGAAAGTTCCGGACCGGACCGCGTCATGCGGTACAACGGCTATCCGGCGGCGGAGATCAACGGCGCCCCGGCGCCAGGATTCAGCACGGGGCAGGGGGAGGCCTACATCGAGGAATTGGTGAAGGCCAACCTGCCGCCGGGAATGGCCTTTGAGTGGACCGAGCTCCCCTATCAGCAGCGGATCGCCGGCAACACCGCGGTGCTGGTCTTCCCGCTCTGCGTGCTGCTCGTGTTCCTGGTGCTGGCGGCGCAGTATGAGAGCTTCAGCCTGCCCCTGGTCATCATCCTCATCGTGCCGATGTGCCTGCTGAGCGCCATGTTGGGCGTGTTTCTCAAGGGCGGGGACAACAACATCTTCACCCAGATCGGACTCATCGTGCTGGTGGGACTGGCCTGCAAGAACGCGATCCTGATCGTGGAGTTCGCGCGGGAGAAGCAGCACGCCGGCATGGACGCCGTCTCCGCCGCGCTGGAGGCCTGCCGCCTGCGGTTGCGTCCCATCCTCATGACCAGCATCGCCTTCATCGCCGGCGTGTTCCCGCTGGTGGTGTCCAGCGGCGCCGGCGCCGAGATGCGCCAGGCCATGGGGGTGGCGGTGTTCTCCGGGATGATCGGTGTGACCCTCTTCGGACTCTTCCTCACGCCGGTCTTCTATGTGGTGATCATGAATCTGGCCGGACGTCTCCTGGGTTCCAAAACCAGGCCGACCGAAGCGCCGCTGGCACCCCATCTCGTCGTTCCCTGAATCCGCACTTCGCACCCTTCCATCCATGAGTGACCATTCCCAACTCCTCAGCCCGGGCAAACTGGGCGCCCTGACCCTGTCCAACCGCATCCTGATGGCGCCGCTGACCCGGTGCCGCGCGGATGCCGACCATGTGCCGACGCCTCTGATGGCGGAGTACTACTCCCAGCGGGCCAGCGCGGGGCTGATCATCGCCGAGGCCACCATGGTCCTGGAGGGCAACTCCTCCTTCTGGCGGGAGCCCGGCGTTTACTCCGAAGCGCAGGTGGAGGGATGGAGGCGCGTGACCGAGGCCGTCCATGCCCGCGGTGGGCGCATCGTGCTGCAGTTGTGGCATGGCGGGCGGTCCTGCCATCCGCTGCTGAACCATGGACGCCAGCCCGTGGCGCCTTCGGCACTCGCCATCCAGGGGGATGAGGTCCACACGCCCGAGGGCAAGAAGCCCTATGTGGTTCCCCGGGAGCTTCGGGATGACGAAGTTCCCGGCATCATCGCCGGGTTCCGGCGTGCGGCTGAAAATGCACGGGCAGCCGGTTTCGATGGCGTGGAGGTGCACGGGGCCAACGGATACCTGCTCGACGAATTTCTCCGGGATGGATCCAACCGGCGGGTCGGGCCGTATGGCGGTCCGGTCGCCCATCGGGCCCGTCTCCTGCTGGAGGTGACGGATGCCGTCAGCGAGGTCTGGGGCGCTGACCGGGTGGGGGTGCGGATCTCCCCGTTGAACGGCTACAATGACATGCGGGACAGCGACCCCGTGGGCCTGACCGCGCATGTGGCGTCCGAACTCGGTCGTCGCCGCATCGCCTACCTGCACCTCATGCGCGGGGACTTCCTGGGTCAACAGCAGGCCGACGTGGTTTCCGCAGCGCGGGCGGCGTTTTCCGGACCCCTGGTGGGCAACATGGGCTACACCCCGGGCGAAGCCGACGCCGCGATTGCGGCCGGGACCCTGGCCGCGGTCGCCTTCGGCCATCATTACGTCAGCAATCCCGACCTGGTCGAGCGCGTCCGCCGCGGCCTGCCGCTGACCGAGCCCAATCCTGCGACGTTCTACAGCCCGGGTCCCGCCGGATATACCGACTATCCGTTGCTTACGGCGTAACCGGGAGGCCGGCTGCCGCATGGAAGCGTGCCGTGAGCACGCCCCGACATCGCCCTGAAATCCATCTCGGTGCCGCCGGTGGTTCTCAGTGGGTGTATCCCTCCTCGCCGTGTTCGGCGAGGTCGAGGCCCTGGTTCTCGATGTCCTCGGGGACACGGCAGCCCACGAGGCGGTGGATGACGGCGTAAAGCACGACGGTCACGCCCACGGAGAGCACCAGCACCACGGCGGCTGCCTTGGCCTGCTCCAGCCACAGCGTGCGGCCCACGAACGGGCGGATCCAGTCCGCACCGAGATTGGCGTTGATTTCCGCCGAAGCCAGGACGCCGGCCAGCAGGGTTCCCAGAGTGCCGCCGACGGCGTGCACCCCGAAGGTGTCGAGGGAATCGTCGTACCGGAACAGCGACTTGAGCTTGCCGCAGGCGAGGAAGGTCGAGAGTCCGGCGACGAGTCCGATGACGACGGCGCCGGCCGGCGTGACGAATCCGCTGGCCGGGGTGATGGTGGCCAGCCCGGCCACGGCACCGGAGCACATGCCCAGGACACTGGGGCGGCCCCGGAGGGTCCATTCCAGGACGGCCCAGACGCACAGGCCGACACCCGCGCTCAGCGTGGTGGCCGTGAAGGCATTGGCCGCGATCCGGTCGGCGGCAACCGCGCTGCCGGCGTTGAACCCGTACCATCCAAACCAGAGCATGCCGGTGCCGACCATGCAGAGCACCATGCTGTGCGGCACGATCGGCTCGCGTCCGAAGCCCCGGCGCGGTCCGAGCAGCAGGCAGAGGGCCAGCGCGCTCCATCCCGAGGTCATGTGCACCACGATGCCCCCCGCGAAATCGATGGACTTCACGGCCGAACCGGAATTCCAGAGGCCGTTCATCCACCCGTCCGCCCCCCACATCATGTGGGCGACCGGGAAGTACACGAGAAACATCCAGGCGGTGCAGAAGATCATCAGCGCCTGGTAGCGCATGCGCTCGGCGACCGCCCCGACGATCAATGCGGGCGTGATGATGGCGAACATCATCTGGTACATCGCGTAAACATTGTGGGACACCCAGGCGCCGTAGTCGGGGTTGGGGTCCGCGGTGACGCCCCGAAGGAGCGCCCATTGAAACCCGCCCAGAAACGGCGAGCCCTTGGCGAAGGAGAGCGAGTAGCCACAGGCCCACCAGAGCACGATCACGATGCCGGTCAGACCCAGGCACTGGGCCAGCACCGACAGCACGTTCTTCTTGCGGACCAGGCCGCCGTAGAAGAGGGCCAGGCCCGGGAGCGTCATGAACAGGACCATGGCGGCGCTGACCATCATCCAGCCATTGTGGCCCGGGCCGGGATTTCCCTGGAGCGGACCGGCGGGCGCGGTGTTCCGGATGTAGGCCTCGAGATCGGAGAGCCGCTGTTCGACGCTCGGTTCGGCCGCGAAGCCGGGAAGGATTCCCACGGCGGCCAGCAGGAGGAGAAGACGGAACCAGGTCATGAAGGGGAGGGGAGGGGGGACGGTGTGACCATCAGAGGGCCTGGTCCCCGCGCTCCTCGGTGCGGATCCGGATCGCCTCCTCGACGGTGGTGACGAAGATTTTTCCGTCCCCGATCTTGCCGGTCTTGGCGGCCTGGATGATGGCGCCGACGGCGGTGTCCAGTTGGGCGTCGGTCACCACGAGTTCCAGCTTCATCTTGGGAAGAAAATCCACGGTGTATTCGGCGCCCCGGTAGATCTCGGTATGGCCCTTCTGGCGTCCGAAGCCCTTGACCTCGGTGACGGTCATGCCCACCAGGCCGGCGTCGTGAAGGCTGGCCTTCACCTCCTCAAGGCGGAAGGGCTTGATGATGGCTTCAATTCGTTTCATCGGGAACCGTGGAAAACGCGGCGGACCGTGGCATTCCCGGACGTTCCAGCGCAACAGAATCCATGAAAGTGCATCATGAATGACCTCACACTCATGAGCCATGATCCTGGATTGTGGGCCGGATCCCGCCCCGCGGGGCAGCGATCGGGGAGGGCCGCCATTCGCCCGCGGCGGTGGAGCGCCTGATGATGGCGCTGTTTCGGCTGGATCCACGGGATGCCGCCGCGCGCCTCGATTCCCTGGGGGTGGACCCGGCACAAACCGACGCCGTCCGTCAACTGGTGTCCCTGAACCCGCTGCCGCGGGGGCTCCGTCCGGGGCAGCTCTCCAAGCAGGCCCCCGTCAAGATTCCCGGCGAGGATTGAACACCCCGTCTGATCCCCGGTGACGTCATAGGCAACACCTATGATTGCGGAAGGAATCAAGTATTTCCCCGACGTGTGCTGACCGGTTTTGATGGCTGGGTTCAACTCATCAAAGCAACGCCATGACCTCAGAATCCCAGTGCCCGTTCCAACATGCGGCCGGCGGCGGCACCGCCAATCGTGATTGGTGGCCCAGCCAGTTGAAGGTGGAGCTGCTGCACCAACATTCCGCGAAGTCCGACCCGATGGGGGGGGATTTTGACTACGCACGGGAGTTTCAAACCCTGGATCTGGCGGCGGTGAAGCGGGATCTGGCGGCACTGATGACCCGCTCGCAGCCCTGGTGGCCGGCCGACTTCGGTCACTATGGACCGCTGTTCATCCGCATGGCCTGGCACAGCGCCGGCACCTACCGCACGGGCGACGGCCGCGGCGGGGGCGGACGCGGACAGCAGCGCTTCGCGCCGCTTAACAGTTGGCCGGACAACGTCAGTCTCGACAAGGCGCGCCGCCTGCTCTGGCCGATCAAGCAGAAGTACGGCCGCAAGCTCTCGTGGGCCGACCTGATGATCCTTACCGGCAACGTCGCGCTCGAAACCATGGGCTTCAAAACCTTCGGTTTCGGCGGCGGACGCGAGGACACCTGGGAACCCGACCACGACGTGTACTGGGGCACGGAGACAAAGTGGCTGGGGGATGAGCGCTATACCGGTGACCGGAATCTGGAGAACCCGCTCGCCGCGGTGCAGATGGGCCTCATTTACGTGAACCCGGAGGGTCCGAACGGCAAGCCCGACCCCCTCGCCGCAGCCCGGGACATCCGCGAGACCTTCGCGCGCATGGCCATGAATGACGAGGAAACCGTGGCGCTCATCGCGGGCGGCCACACCTTCGGAAAGACCCATGGCGCCGGCCCTGCGTCCCATGTCGGACCGGAACCGGAAGGCGCCGGGCTCGAGGAGCAGGGTCTGGGATGGAGGAGCAGCTTCGGCACCGGCGCCGGGGGTGACGCCATCACCAGCGGCCTGGAAGTCACCTGGACCACCACACCCACGAAATGGAGCAACAACTTCTTCGAGAACCTGTTCGGCTTTGAGTGGGAGCTCACCAAGAGTCCGGCGGGCGCGCAGCAGTGGCGCCCCAAGGAAGGGGCCGGCGCCGGCACCGTGCCGCATGCGCACGATCCCTCGAAGCGGATTGCGCCCTCGATGCTCACCACCGACCTCGCCCTGCGCTTCGATCCGGCCTACGAGAAGATCTCACGCCGCTTCCTGGCCAACCCGGATCAGTTTGCCGACGCCTTCGCGCGCGCCTGGTTCAAGCTCACCCACCGGGATATGGGACCCCGCGCCCGTTATCTCGGACCCGAGGTGCCGAAGGAGGAGCTGCTTTGGCAGGACCCCATTCCCGCGGTCAACCATCCCCTGGTGGAGGCATCGGACATCGCCGCGCTGAAGTCCAAGGTCCTGGCCTCCGGGCTGTCGGTCGCGGAATTGGTGTCCACGGCCTGGGCGTCGGCCTCCACCTTCCGCGGCTCCGACAAGCGCGGCGGTGCGAACGGCGCCCGCATCCGGCTGGCGCCTCAGAAGGACTGGGCCGTCAACCAGCCGGTCCAGTTGGCGAAGGTGCTGAAGGCCCTGGAGGAAATTCGGACCGCCTTCAACGGTGCGCAGACCGGCGGCAAGCGGATCTCGCTGGCTGACCTGATCGTGCTGGCGGGCGCCGCCGGGGTGGAGCTCGCGGCAAAGAATGCCGGGCACGTGGTCACAGTGCCCTTCACCCCCGGACGCATGGATGCCTCCGCGGAGCAGACCGACGCCGACTCCTTCGCCGCGCTGGAGCCGGTCGCCGACGGGTTCCGCAACTACCTCAAGTCCCGGTTCACCGTTCCGGCCGAGGCGCTGCTCGTGGACCGGGCCCAGTTGCTCACCCTGACCGCGCCGGAAATGACGGTGCTTGTCGGGGGATTGCGGGTCCTGGGAGCCAATACCGGAGGCTCGACCCACGGGGTGTTCACCCGGCGTCCGGGCGCACTGACCAACGACTTTTTCGTGAACCTGCTCGACATGGCCGTCGAGTGGAAGCCGGTCTCCTCGGATGCCGATCTGTTTGATGGACGCGACCGGGTTACCGGGGAACGGCGCTGGACCGGCACCCGCGTGGACCTCGTCTTTGGATCGAACTCCCAGTTGAGGGCCCTGGCCGAGGTCTATGGCTGCCAGGATTCGCAGGAGAAATTTCTCCGCGACTTCGTCGCCGCCTGGGACAAGGTGATGACTCTCGACCGCTTCGATCTGGCCTGACCGCTCATCGGAGGGGTTGTATCGCCGCCGCACTTGGAGTGCGGCGGCGCACCGTAGCGGAGACGCCGCTTTGGAACGACGCGTGGGGTGGAAGCCGGGCGTTCATTCTCATCCTGGACGATGGCCGCGACCGACGCGAATGCGGTGGCAAGCCACCGCAGTTCCAAGCGGATTTACCCTGCATCCGGACGGGTCGCACTTGCGGTTGGAAACTCCGAGGCGAGCGGCTAGCTTTCCGGCATGGTTGCCTCTGCCAGGCATTGCTTCAGCGTTGCGGAGTACCACCGCATGGCCGAGGCCGGGGTGCTTCCGGCGGGTGCGCGCGTGGAATTGTTGGGTGGCCAGATCATTGATATGTCCCCCATCGGCCCCTTCCACGGCGGCGTCACCATTCATCTGAATCAGATCTTTTCAATGGCCGACCGGGGTCGTTGGGTGGTGTCCGTGCAGAACCCCGTTCGCCTGGACGATCGGTCTGAGCCGCAGCCGGATCTCATGCTGCTTCGACCGGCCGGCGACTTCTACCGGCGGCGGCATCCGGAACCCGACGATGTCCTGCTGCTGGTGGAGATATCCGAATCGACCTTGGAATTGGACCAGAGGGAGAAAGTCCCGGCATACGGCCGTGCCGGAATCACGGAGCTTTGGATCGTGAACCTGAATGAGCTGACCGTGGAAATCTTCCGGGAGCCTCAGTTCACGGGCTACGCTTCCAGGATGACGCTCCACGAAGGGGACGTGGCCCGCCCGTCAGCATTTCCGGATGTCGGCGTGGATGTGTCGGAACTCCTGCGCCGGTAAATGACCCCTGCGTCCCGTCCTGCGGGCAACCTGGACTCCGAACCCGATGCAGGAAGCCCCGTCACATTTGGCGATGGGGTGGGCTTGGGGCTTGGTCTGTTGGCTCTGGCCACGGCAGGCCATTGTGCGCTGGAGGCGGGAACACCGGAGTTCTGGCCAGATGCCTTGGGGTTCGGCCTCTGGACCGCCGCGTTGGGCCTGCTCGTGGTCTGGCCAGCCTACCTGCTCTACGTCGCGGTAGCGCATGGGATCCTCACGCGGTTTCGCTGCTCCGTGGTCACCCACCGGCGCTGGCGGATCTGGCCGCCAGCGCTCGTCCTGGCGGCCGCTTTTGTGAATCAGGCCAGCAACCTTCGGCCATCCGTCGCGTTCAGGACGGCGACGGGTCGGCAGCCGCCAGCGTCATTGGCGCAGTTCCACCGTTGCCGAGGCTCAGGGCTGATGTGGAGCCGCGACATTGTCTGGTTCGAATGCGCTCCTTCGGATCTCCAGGAATTGATTCAGTCTTCCTGGCTGATCCCGGCCACCAATGCCGAGCTTCAGTCTCTGATGGATTCCGACCCGCATCTGAGGGCTCGTCCGATTCGAGATCGGTTGTCCGAGGTCAATGCTTCCGTTGGCTATCAGCGAGCCTCGAACGTACTGAATTTCAGTTTATCGGAGCTCCTGATTGCCACTCCCAAACACGATCGGGCCGTCTGGATACGCCGGCAGGATCGGTGACGCGGGCCGGTGGTTTCGAGGGGGACGGGGTGGGGATGCCAATGCCCCGGGGTTCCCATCCGCACTGAATTCTGGCTTTCGCGGCATGGTTTGTCCTGCTGCCATCCGGTCATGGGATGGCTGGACCGGTTTCGGAAGGGCGATGGGGACCCCAATGCGCAGGAACTGGTCCCGCTTGCCTTCGAGGACCAGGGAGATTTCGCGGTGGCCCGATGTGCCGGGCGTCTCGCCCTGCGCTCCCTGGAGCGTCTCCGATCCGAGGGAGCGGCCGAAGGATTCACCGCGGTGCTGTTGGGGACGGAGGACGACCTGCACATGCTTCTGGAAATGCGGCCCGATCTGGGGGGCACTCCGGCAAGCCGCCTCGAGCAGGCTGCCGATCTGGATGTCGAGGCGTGGCTGGAGCAACGCCGGCGCGGTGATGGGGAGTGCGAGGAAATCGAGGAAGGGGAATGGCCCGACCCGCCCCTGCCGCCGCACCGCATCGGTGCGCATTGCGACGTGCTCTCCGGGGAACCGCTGGACGAGGTCTGCATCGCCCGCATTCCGTCCTCGGAATCCTGGGAGGCTCCGTGCCATGTCGGCATGGGCGGGTGGAATGAGTGCCCCGGGCCGGAGGTGCTGGCCGCTTTCGCCCGCCGCTGGCATCTCCGCTTCGGCGCGGAGGTGGTCTCCACGACTCATGACGTGATGGAGTTCTCGGTGGCCACACCACCGACCACCCGGGAGGAGGCCCTGGGACTGGCGCGGGAGCAGTACCTCCTGTGCCCCGACATCGTGGAGCAGGGCTGCGGCAGTGTCGCGGCCCTTGCCTCGAGTTTGCTGGGAGCCGGCTGCTGGTATTTCTGGTGGGATTGACGCCGGGGAAGGGAATCGGATTGGAAGCCTCATGAACGCCCGGATGTTTCGCGCCGCTGTTGTGGGATCGCTCCTGGCCCCCTGGTTGATGTGTGCCGGCGATGGGCCCGCCCCTCTGACCGCCACCGTGAGCGGTGAGGTGCTGCGGTTGTCGTGGACCGGGGTGGGGACGCTCGAGGCGGCGCCCACCGTGTCCGGACCTTGGACCCCGGTGGCCGTGTCCAGTCCACAGACCCTGGACCTGGTGGGGCGTCACCGGTACTTCCGCCGGGTGTCGCCCGGCGGACCGGCGCCGCCGGAAACCCCGGACTACGGATACGATCTGACTGCGGCGGAGGGCGGGGAGTTCGAGAGTCCGCCTGCCCCCCTGGAACCGCCTCCGTCGGCCACCGTGGATCTGACCCTGCTGCCTCCGGTCGGACGTCAGGGCACCGAGCAGAATCCGGGGGCTCCCGGAAGCTGCGCGGCATGGTCCAGCACCTACGGGCTCGCCACCTTCACCGCCGCACGCCGCGTCAATCAGGCGCCCACCAATGCCACCCAATGGGCCAGTCCCGCGGCGATTTTTGTGCAGGTGCTCCAGCTTGAGCAGCAGGCCTCCAACACCTGCGCCGGGTCACGCATCACCAGTTATTTCCAGGTCCTGGCGCAAGGGGGGACGCCCTCGCTGGCGGATGCCCCGTATGTGCCTTCCTGCCCACAACTGTGGACCAACTACGGGGGGCGCACTCTGCCGCCGGATCCGGCCTTTACGGTGTCCGGCTTCCGCAAGGTGGCGACCACCAATCTGACCTTTATCAAGCGCGTCCTGGCGTCCGGGGGCGCTCTGGCCTATGCCACCGGGCTGTACACCGACTGGAGTTCCTATCGGGGGCAGCCGGTTCCCTACGTCGGCAATGGGGTCCCGGCCCGGAAGAAGGACGGGGGCCTGGTCGGGCACTGCATGTTGATCATCGGTTATGACGACACCCGGAACGCGATGCTGATCCAGAACAGCGAAGGGTCCGACTGGGGCGGCACGATCAGCGGCGCACCGCCGGGTCCGGAAGGGACAGACGCCGGCTATGTCTGGATGGACTACACGACCTTCCAGCGACTGGCGCAGGGCGAGGCGTTTTACGTGCCGTGATCTGAACAGGATCAGCGCGTCATTCCGGGCGCCGGAAAACTCTCTGCGGCGTCATCCAGCACCAGCAGCCAGTCGAGGTATTCGCCAGCCCCGGGCCTTGGCGTGTCCATGGTCCGCTCCCGGGTGCCCGACGCTTGGGCGGCCCGGCGAATGGTTTGGACGAATTACTCGTATGGATTGTCCTTGGGACGTGCCATGCGGCCCCACTGTTCCCAGCCGGGGATCGGATGCTCCTGCATGATCTCCTCGACCATGTAGAAGTCGGGACGGTTCTTCGTGGCCTCGCGGACGGCCGCCACCTGATCGGCGCGCACCGGCGGCAGATTGTTGCCGAAGGACTGCCGCACATAAGTGATCACGCCGGCCGCCTCCTCATCGCTGAGCATTCCGGCAAAGCCCACCATCGGGGGCACGCCGTTGGTCGGCGCGAGGCGCTGTCCGGCAATCTCCAGCGGTCCCCAGAGCCCCTTGAGCACCACCTTGATCAGGCGCTGGTCATCCGCCAGCCAGGGGTTGCCCGCCACGTTCAGCGGCGGATAGATGCCGGGGGTTCCCGTGCCGGCCGACTGATGGCAGGTGGCGCAGTGGGCGTCGCGGTGGAACACCTCCTTGCCGAGGGCATACAGCGTGGCCTCGGCGGCATTCAGGGAACGGGTGGGACCGTAGTCCCGCTGTTCTGCGGATGGCGGCGCCGCGTCGAGTTGGAAGGTGCCGGCGAGGTAGTCCCTGGCCCTGGGGTTGGAGGCGAGCACCTGCGGATCAGCCGCGGCCAGCGCGGCCACGTCGTCCTTGAGGGTGGTTTCCAGGATCTGCCGGGTGACCGGGCTCATCCACTTGTCGAAGGGATGCCTCAGGGCATCGAGCACGATCCGGGCGCCATCGGCGTTGTCGAGCCACGAGGCCGCGACAATCGCCTCGAGGCGCACCCGTCCGTGGGGATCATTGGCCGCCTGACGGAGCAGCGCCATGGCGTTGGGCACCTGGTGGCTGGTGTAGCGCAGCACATGCGCCGCCGCGGCGCGCGCCTGAGGCGCACGCGCATTGAGGCAGAGGATCAGCAGTCCGGAGTCCGGACGGTTCTGGGCCCAGGTCGCCCACAGGGCCTCGCAGAGATGGCGTTCGTAGGCCGGATCCGACTTGTCGAGGGCCGCCGCCCAGGCCTTGACGGCGGGAATCACCTCCGAGGCCGGACGGCCGCGCAGTTCGCGGCGGGTGCGATAGCGGGTCCGGTACTCGGGTTGCTTCAGGTTTTCCAGCAGCGCGGGGACGGAGGCGCCGGCCACCATCGCCGGTTTCACCAGGGGGCGCGCCGGATAGGTCACCCGGTAGATGCGGCCGCGCTCATGATCGCGGTTGGGATCGCGGGCGTTGTGCTGCATGTGCCCGATGAGGGCATTGTGCCAGTCAATGAAGTACAGCGAGCCGTCGGGTGCGAACTCCAGGTCCACCGGGCGGAAGTTGGGATCGCTGGAACTGATCAGGTCCCCGGCGAGGCTGCCGGTGAATCCGGATCCCTCCTCGCGGACCGCGCTGAAGTTGATTCCGAGAAATCCGATGCTGTTGCAGGTCATGAACTGGCCCTGCACCTCATCGGGAAAGTGGCGGGAGGAGACGAATTCGGATCCCGAGGTGGGACGCGACCGCTTGGGCACATAGTCGCCGGCCCGCTGGATTTCGACGCCGTAGGGCATCTTGGCCGAGACGGGCAACGCCCAGTAGTTCTCGCCGCTGGAGGCATCCGAGAGCACGCACTGCTCCCAGTCGTCGAAGGCGATGCCCCAGGGATTGTTGACGTCGGTCTGGATGTAGCGTTCGAGGCGGAAGCGTTTGGGGTCGAACCGCCAGGCGCCGCCGTCGTTGACCCGCTGCGGGCCGTAGGGGGTTTCCACCTGACTATGCAGGAAGCGTCCCTCCAGCATGTAGAAGGCGCCGGAGGCGTCCGCCGAGTAGGCCGAGATGGCGTGGTGGGTGTCGTGGGTGTCGAAGCCGTGCATGAGGATCTCCATGCGGTCGGCGCGGTCGTCGTGGTTGTCATCCACCAGGAGGCAGAGATTGGGCTCCTGGGAAAGATACACACCCTCAGGCGCGATCTCGAATCCGATGGGCAGATGCAGCTTGTCCGCGAACACCGTCTGCTTGTCGGCCCGGCCGTCGCCGTCGGTGTCCTCGAAGATCAGGATCTTGTCATCCGGACGCGACTCGCCGGGCTTGTAGTGCGGGTAGGCCGGGGTGATGGCCACCCAGAGGCGTCCGCGGTTGTCGAAGGACATCTGCACCGGCTTGCGGAGTTCCGGAAACTCCTTCTCGGAGGCGAACAGTTCCACGCGGTATCCGGGCAGGACCGTCATCTTCCCGATGGCCGCCACGCCGTCGAGATACTCGACCGGGCGCTTGAAGTTGGTGGGCACTTCGGGAGTGGGACGGGTGGCGGAATCGTCCACGGCCAGCTCCGTCGTCCGGCCCGCAGCGATCTCGTGAATCCGCACATCGCGCAGGGCCATCATCTCGCGGGTCTTGGCGACCTCTTCGGGATAGTTCTGCGGCCCGAAGGGATTGTACCGCTGGCCGTGGGTGTGCACCCCGTTCACCAGGTTGTAGTCGTTGTTCCAGAAGTAATCCTTTTCCCGGACTGCCGCGTTGACCAGATCCGGGGGGGCCTTTGAGGTCCGTGGGGTGCGGCCAAAAGCCTGATCGGCGAGCAGGACGGCGAGTTCCGCGTAGCCGGCATCCGTGGGGGCAAAGCCGTTGATGGTCAGCGGCGGCTGTCCCGGGCGGGCGAAGCGGTCCCGGGTGGCGCCGAAGAAATCCACGAAGGTGACCCCGTGCTTGGCGGCGACCCGCTGCACCGCGGCGGCGTACAGGGCGAGGCGGGCATTCTCCTGGACCCCGTCGGGGAGATCCCGCTTGCCCGACAGATTCTCAAAGGCCATCGGCGACACCAGCACCAGACGGGGTGCCGCAGTTCCGTTGTAGGCCCGGGACAAGGTGTGTGTTGCAAAGGCATCCAGTTCCGCCTCGAAGTTGGCGACGCGGTCGGGTCCATCAAAGGACTCGTTGTAGCCGAAGAAGGCGATGAGGGTGTCCGCCTTGAGGTGGGTGAGCCATTGGTCGGGTGTGGGGAAGAATCCCTTGCCGAAATGGGAGTTCAGTTCCGGGTGAAACTGCGCGGCGCCGGGAAAGGCCCACTGCGAGACGCGCGCGGGGTGCGGACGGAACCCCGGCGTGTCGCCGGGCCGGCCCATGTTGCGGATGATCAACTGGCGTTCAGGAAATCGCAGATGCAGTTCGGTCTCGAGCCGTCCGAAGTACACATCGCGTTCCGCCAGTCCGTTGCCGAGGAGGACAATCCGTTCCCCCGCGGACGGCGGGGCCACGGCCTGGGGACGCGCCGAGGCGGCGGCAGTCGGTTCGGTGGTGGGCGCGTGGGGCCGGAGATCCGGCTCCGCGGCGCCCAGGACCAGCGGCCAGGCAATGGCACAGGCCAGGGCGAGGAAGGGGAACCGGAGATGCGGGGCCCTGGGGCCTGCCGGAAGTTCCGGCTGCGGAAGTGTCATGCCCGGAGTGTGCGGACCGCTCCGCGCCGGGGCAAGTTTGGCGGCCGGGGCGGTGCTCACCTCGTGGCGTTTTGTTCCCGGGCACGGCGAACCCTTTCGGCCGGCGCCTCGGTGACGATTCGTTCCCCCAGAACGCTGGGCGGGCACACCGGGGATCGCGGTGCATCCCGCGGGTTGACCTCCCCACCCCGCGCTTTCCATGCTGTGCCATGCTGATCCCCTTCCTGCACTCCTCCCCGCGCTGCGCTGCGCCTGCGGCGATCCTGCTCCTGAGCCTCGTTGTGGCGGGGTGCCAGTCCGGGTCGGACGCTGCCGGGGCCTCCGGTGTCTCGGTGGTGGCCACCCAAGGCGTGGTGCAGGTGCACCTCGCGGGCCAGCCATTCACCGAGTACCGCTACCAGGAGGTGTCGCGGCCGTTTCTGTTTCCGATCCTCGGGCCGGACGGCGAGCACTTCACGCGTCGCTGGCCGCAGGAGGATCCGGGCAACGAGGAGCGGGATCACCCGCACCACCGCGGGCTTTGGTGGGCCCACGGGGATGCCAATGGCGTGGATTTCTGGAGCGAGTCCAAGACGGCCGGCCGGACAGTGCATGTCTCCTTTGAGGCGCTGAAGTCGGGGCGCAACGAGGGGTGGATCATTTCCAGCAACCGCTGGGTGGCCGCCGATGGCCGGGTGATCGCCACCGACCGGCGTAGCCTGCGCTTCCCGGCGCCCTCCGGACCCGACCGGATTGTGGACTTCGAGATCACGGTGTTCGCGAGCGTGGGGGATCTTGTGCTGGGGGACACCAAGGAGGGGACCATGGCCATCCGGTTGGCGGAGACCATGCGGGTGACCCAGCCCAAGGGGCTTCCGGGCGAAGGGCACATCTTCAATGCCGAAGGCCAGCGGGATGGCGCGACCTGGGGCCGGCGGGCCGCGTGGTGCGACTATGACGGCCCGGTCAACGGACGGACTGTGGGGGTGGCGATCTTTGATCATCCGTCCAATCCCCGGTTCCCCACCTGGTGGCATGTGCGCGATTACGGCCTGTTCGCGGCCAATCCGTTTGGCGTGCATGATTTCGAGAAGCAGGAGAAGGGTGCCGGCGACCTGCGCGTGCCGGCGGGAGGGCAGGTCACCTTCCGCTACCGGTTCCTGTTCCATCCCGGGGACACCTCGGCCGCCGGCGTGGCGGCCCAGTTTGAGCGATGGAAGTCCACTGACGGGCGGTGACCGAAACCCCCGTCTGCGGCAACCGAAGCGCGACACGGATTGCGCGATGCGGTCCAACTCCCCATCCTGAGGTTGGCAATGATGTCTCTGAGAGTTCTCACCTGGGTTCATGTGGCCATCAGCCTCGCGGGAATCCTTTCCGGATTCGTGGTCATCGGGGGCCTGATTCAAGGCAATCCCCTGGAGGGGTGGACCCGGGTGTTCCTGTGGACCACGGTGCTGACAAGCGTGACCGGATTTCTCTTCCCGTTTGAGCGGTTCCTGCCCTCCCACCTTTTCGGCGTCATTTCACTGGGGGTCCTCGGCGTGGTCCTTTACGCGCGCTACGGAGCCGATCTCGCCGGTGGCTGGCGCCTCGGCTACGTCCTCGGCGCGATCTTTGCGCAGTACCTCAACGTCTTCGTGCTGGTGGTGCAGATGTTCCAGAAGATCCCGGTGCTTCGGCCCCTGGCCCCCACGCAGAAGGAGCCGCCATTCGTCATCGCGCAACTGGTCGTCCTGGTTGGGTTCATCGCGTTCGGAGTTCTTGCGGCGGGCCAGTTCCGTGGCTGAGCGCGAACTGTCCGGGCCGGGACGCCGGCTTCTCCCGGAGCGGGAAGACGGATAGCGTCCCGCCGCCGATGGCCTCCGCTGCATCACCGTCCCTGCGCACGCTCCTAATCCTGGGGCGCGTTTCCAACCTGCCCACCGTCTGGAGCAACTGTCTGGCGGGATGGTGGCTCGGAGGGGGCGGCGGTTCCCCGTGGGCGCTGGTACGGCTCTGTCTGGGCGCCTCGCTGATGTACGTGGCGGGCATGTACCTGAACGATGCCTTTGACGCGGAGTTTGACCGTCAGTACCGGCGGACGCGTCCCATCCCGTCGGGAGCCATTGCCGAATCCCTGGTATGGAGACTGGGATGGATCCTTCTGGGGGCGGGGTGGGTGCTGGTG
>JAFLEG010000299.1 GCA_017302195.1 Verrucomicrobiota bacterium | reverse complement strand
GAATCCGCCCCATCTGGCATCGGGATGCCCAGCGGATCGAGGCGCATGTGTTCGTGAGCTTCCTGGCGTACTGTCTGCACGTGAGCCTGAAGGTCCGGCTGGAGCGTCTGGCACCGGGGCTGACCCCCAGAGCGGTGCTGGAGAAGCTGGGGCAGATCCAAATGGTGGACGTGCATGTGCCGACCCACGACGGACGGGAACTGGTCATGCCGCGTTCCACAGAGCCGACGGCCGAACAGCGCCTGCTGATCGATCAACTGCGTCTGGTCCTGCCGGAGCAACCGCGACCCAGAATCACAGCCCAGCGACCAATGCACTCCCGAAACCCAATGTAGTGCAGACCTGCACCTCAAAAACCCCGCGTTTGCGGGTCTTGCTTACTTTCCCTGGGCCCAGTTGCGAAAGTCCGGCTACCAGGAGCGCCCGGAAGCAAGTCTGGGGAATCTACCATGCGGGACACAGCGTTGGCGCTGGTGACGATTGTCCGCCCCGCACGGTCATCAAGGCATCCAGCCGGCTCGGGGCCGAGGAGACGGCAGGGCGACTGGGTTTCGGGAATCCTCACGCAATTCCGGTCACGCCCGAACAGGCGGCGCAAGCTGAGTGGCTGCCTCAGCGTAGGCGAGGTCACCGACAGGAACTTCCTGGTTCCAGTCGGCGTGGAATTCGATGCGCCAGTGATTTGTCATGATCCATTCTTTTCATCCTTGGATCACAGGAGACGCCCTACTCCTACCATGGGGTAGGGTTTGGTGTCCGCGGAGCAGCCGCTGGATATCCGCGGAGTGGACGCAGGGTAGGCAGTTGCCTGGCCTCGATCACGGACGCGGCAAGTCCACAGCCCAAGCCACGGACGCGCCGCGTCCAGTCCGTGGTCCCGTCCACGGACGGGCCAGAGTCGTGGGCCGACCACGGACGCGGCCTCGTTCCCGATCAATCCGCGGACTGGCCGCGGACGCAGACGCGAACTCGGTCAGTCCACGGCTTGGCCACAACCGCGGCATGACCGCGGGACAGTCGCGGACAGGCCGGGGAATGTCCGTTGTCCAGGCCACTATCCACGACCTCGCGCACACTTCAATTGCCCTGACTCGGGCCACATGGGTGGCTCCACGATGAATCCGACCATGTCCTCGTTCGATCCCAATACTGTCCGCGCCGCAGTCGCGGGGTTTACACCGCGGCGTCCACCGAGATTCCAGGAATTGTCCCCGGCGAAGGATGTCATTCTGGAGTTGCGACAGAAGCGAGCCTCCTACCGGGCCATCGCCGAACTGCTGACGCAGCACTGCCTCCCGACGAGCAAGACGGCCATCGCCGCCTACTGCCACGAAGTCCTTGGCGAAGGGGTTCGCCCACGACGCAAGGCAGTCCGCCGCCGTCCTGACGATAGTCCGGCGCTGGCCGCGAAAGTCCCCGATGCTTCCGACGGTGGCGGCGCGGCAAAGGAGGGTGATGGGGCGGGTGGCATCGCCGGCATGCCGCCGCGGACCCGCGGTCCTCGGATCGCTCAAGTCAGGATGGTTACCCCACAATCGTCATGAAACGTCTTGTGCTAGTCCTCAACGGCAAGGGAGGCGTCGGGAAGAGCTTCTTCGCCGTCAACTTCGTCCAATTCCTCAAAGATCAGGCGATACCACACGTCGCGGTGGACAGCGACAATGAGAACTCGACCCTGAAACGCTTCCACGGCGACGCCCGGTTCCTCGACCTTGGGCAGCGCCGGGAACTCGACACCATCTTCCAGACCTTCGAGCAGGCTCGTTTGGTTGTCGTGGATTGCCGGGCGGCATTCGCGAGGCCGGCGCCACCATCGTCGCCGCGGCGCAGTCCACGACTTCCCTGATTCCGCCCCTGGGCAACGACAAGGCCCGGGTCCTGACCCTGAACCTGCGGAACCGCCTCATTTTCCGGTCAGCCGACGAGGCGGATGCAGTCCAAGCCGCCGACTTCCTCGGCAAGAAGCGCGTGATCAAGCGTTCCTGGGGCTACAGCGCCGGCAAACGCAACGTGAACTATTCCGAAACGGAGGAGCACAAGCTCAAGCCCCACAAACTCCGCAGCCTCCGGGACCACGAGTGCGTCCTCGTCCACTGCGAGCGCGGATTCCGGAAAGTGACCCTGCCGCCCCTGGAGCCTGATGGGACTCGGGCAAAGTGGTTCTCCATTCGGAGGCAATGGTCTTGAAGCGAAGTTCCAGGACGATGCCCAGAAGTCTTCGCGCGCATCGTTGTCCCGTCGGCGATCCTCTTGACCGGGAGGGGGACGCAGATTTCGGGCGGCGTCTCCTGAATCTACCCGTAGGCGTTCTCTGCAAATGCTCTGCTCTCGCGAACAAGCGCAGAGGTATTGTATTGTAGATTCAGCGCATGCTCAAGGTGCCTTACACCCGGGCTCACAGGATCCTCGGGAAGGGAAGACTGGTGCGGCCGCGCGAACTTCCTGTGGCCGGCGCGCCAACATGGGTGCTCTACGCTTTGGTCACCTACCAGTCGGTGGTGCTGCCCTTACTCCCGCGCTACCACGGTGTCATATAGACCGTAGTGGGTGAGCCCCTCATGGCTCTCGATGCCCGTGTAGCGTAAAGAGGCATCCTCATAGCGCCGGAAGGCGAAGACAGCCTGATTCATCTGCTCGGTGTTGAACACCCTAAGCCGCACGAGGAGGTTAAAATCCTTAACCGTCAGGCCAGTTACAGTCTCGAACAAGTCTGGCTCGATCTTGGTGATCACGTCTTGCAACGTGTTCTCTCGGAAATCGGTCAGATACATGAACGCCGGAATTCGTGTCGCAAACTTGATGAGCTTTTCCTGCACAAGCTTCCGCTTGGACTTGAATTCCCGCTCCTCGTCCGTGAGCTGCTTCTTCTCCTTCGTCGACAAATCCTTATCCTTCGCCTTGTTTTTGAGGTCGTTGACCGTCTCGCTCTTGTTGATGATGGTTTCGATGATGTTGTCGCCGAGCGCGCGCCAGCCTTCGATGCGCTCCATGGCGGCCATCGCCTCGGGGTTGTCGAGGATGCGGCGCAAGGTGTCGTTATCCACGTTCACGAGCAGCGCACTCTCCCACTTGCGCGCGAGCAGCGTGGCCGAGGTTCCGGCCATTGCGATGTCGAGAATGCCCCCCGCATCAATCTGCGTCATGTTCGCGCCGTCGTAGGCCAGTACAGGCAGGAACGACACAAGATCCTTAACCGCGTTCTCCGGGTTCGGCTCATTGGGCGAAAGCCCGATCCCGTATTCGGAGAGCTGCCGCAGTGCGCGGGTAGGAGCGAAGTCGAAGACGAAACAGATCGGCTTGAGGATTTCCTCCTCCTTCGGGTCGTCACCGTTGGGGTTCTTGATAGACCACGGCGATTGCACGCGAAACGCCGCCTGGAAGTAAGTCTCCGGCGACTTCAGATTACGCAGCATCAGGATCGACGACCATTGCGGCACGGTGACGCCGGTGGTGAGCTTGCCGCACGAGAGCGTGATGGTCTTGGTCTCGAAGCCGCTGCCGATGGCCTCACGCACGGGCGGCAGCGCCTCCAATCCGATGCCCGCCGCAGCGCCAGCAGCGACTATGGCGTCATAGTCATGCCAGAAGACGTTGTGCTTTTCAGCCAGCAGATTCGCCATCGCGTGGCAGGCCGCGACGTTGGGCAGGAACCAGAACGAGTGCTGGAGATACGGCAGCAGGCGCACGTCCGAAAACGGAAACGGAGGCCGAGTGCCGGTCTTGAGATGCTCCACCGCTCTGGGAGCATACCCGCCACGGATGATGTCCAGCCACCTCTGCACATCACTCTTGTGCTCGAACTGCGCCTTGGTGCCCGTGCCCGAGGCCTCGAAAAACGCGTTGAGGTCAAACTCGTCGAACTCCCCCGCGCTCGCGATGGCTACCAGTTCATCCGGCATCTGGTAGGTGAGCAGCCGCATCTGCGGCAGCGCGCCGTAGGGATTCCATTTGGCGGGGCTCTTCGTCGCAAACTCCTCCTTCGCCCGCTGTTCGTCCGTGTAGGTCCAATTGAAAATCTGCTCTTCGATAAACTCGCCCGTGGCCAGCGCCTTGAACGGCGTGCCGGAGAGGTAGAGATAGGCCTTGGTCGTGATGGGCAGGAACTCGGTCTCCTGGGCCGAGAGCATGCCGAGGTCTTCGTTTACGACTTCCAGACCGGCCGCGTATTCCAGCTTGGTCTCCTTCTTGGCGACCGCCTCCTCCTCGCCTTCGAACAATTCCTTGGCCGTATCGCGCCACGCGCCGAAGTGGTATTCGTCAAAAACGACCAAATCCCAATTCACCACGTGCAGCCATTCGTTCTTGGCTTTGATGTTTCCCACCGCATCGCGTCCCAGCAGGTCTTGAAAGGAACCGAAATAGACCAGCGGCCTGTTCTTGGAGATTTTGGTCGGGTCGCTGTCGGAATTGCGGGACATGTATTGCCAGCCGTCGAAGTCCGCGTGGGATTCGAGGTCCGTCTGCCACGCGTCCTCCACGGCGGGCTTGAAGGTGAGCACCAGCACGCGCTTGGCCTCGAGTTTTTTTGCAAGCTGGTAGCTGGTGAATGTTTTGCCGAAGCGCATCTTGGCATTCCAGAGGAAGCGCGGGGCGGCATTTTTGTCCTCCGCCCAGATCGAGTGGAAATAGTCGTGGGTCTTGTCTACCGCTACGGCCTGTTCTTTCCGCATGGCAAAGGTCTGCGAGTGCGTGCCGGTGAACTTCTTTCCCGTGCGCAGCTCGGTGAGCACGGTATTCACGTCCTTGAGCGTGCAGCGCATCCACTCCAGTTCCGTGTTCTTGACACCCTTCTTGGCGAGGGCTGCGCGCACCTCGTGATCGGTGAAGGTCGTGCCGTCGTCGCGCTCGGCGGATTCGTCGAGTTCTATCTTGAAGTTCTTGATCGCGGCAGTCTTGAGCTGTTCGGCGACGCGCTGCTTCACATTGCGCGTGGTCTGCCCCACCTTGAGGAGACCCGCGTGCACCTTGTCCGCGATAGAGTAGGCGTAAATGCGCGGCCGGGCCTCCGGCTTGGGCACGAGGATTTGTTCGATGGTTTTACTCATCGTCACTAGCCTTCGGGCGAATGTTTGCCTCGATGTGGGCGATGTCGTCCTTGTTCAGGCGGTATTTTTTGTAGAGCGCTTCGTCCGTCCAGATGCGATCCCATGACTGTTGCGGAACCCATGTGTATGTTGCACGAGTTGCGTGCTGGCTGATTTTTCGCAGCGACACCAGAAAGCGAAAAAAGCGCGTTTTCAGATAACTTTGCAGGCTTTCAGCCTGCTTCTTTGAAGCAACGTAAAAGAACAAGTAGGTCTGCGTGCAAACCGAAGGTGATTCGGTGATGAAGCTGGTGCCAAGCACCATCGCAGGCCGCGCACCCCGTTCGCCATAGGCAGCAGAAGTCATCACCTTCCACGTATCTATGAGGTGCCGACTCTTTGTGATGTCTTCGCGGGAAATGCCGCCGACAAGTCGCTTGCCCGATCGACCGTAATACAATGCTACGTCGGCCGCCCTTTTCTCTGGGCGAAAGCCTTCGAAATTGGATGTCCATCCGAACTCCTTGTCGGCGGACAGGATTTCGATGATGGAAGGCTCGTCTGCCGCGCGCACTTTCTTGAGAATATTCAGACCACGGGTATCGCGGACGAGAACATCGAATTCGTTTAAATCGCGCACCGTCGGTCCGGTGGTTTCCTCGCCGGTGACGGTGGTGACCTCGCACTTTCCCGCGTGATCGCGGTCCCACAGGAAGTAGCAGATGCCGCCCTCGAAATCCACACCCGGAAACACCAGATCCATGCGCTCGTAGTCCACTAGTTTCCTGATATGTCGGTCTTCCAGCATGGCTTTACGGAATTCGCTTAGACCAAGCCCCGAGGCCATCCACCGTGAAGGGATGACCATGGAAAGATAGCGTGGCTCCAGTTTCTGCCTCGTCAGCAGAATTTGTGGGTAGGAGGGGGTTCGGGTAAACGCCCAAGCGTGTGATAGAGCGCGACTTCCATGGCTCTGAAGGTGCGGAAGCCGTAGGCGCGTCTGGTGAGCACTCGAATCT
>JAFLEG010000298.1 GCA_017302195.1 Verrucomicrobiota bacterium | reverse complement strand
AGCGGTCCATTGCCGAGCTGGGCATCTATCCCGCCGTGGATCCCCTGGCGTCCAACTCCCGCGCCCTGTCGCCCGACATCGTGGGCGAGGAGCATTACAACGTCGCCCGCGGCGTGCAGAAGGTTCTCCAGCGCTACAAGGACCTGCAGGACATCATCGCGATCCTGGGCATGGACGAGCTCTCCCCCGAGGACAAGCTCACGGTCTTCCGCGCCCGCAAGATCCAGAAGTTCCTCAGCCAGCCGTTCTCGGTGGCCGAGGTGTTCACCGGTCGTTCCGGCAAGCAGGTGCCGGTGGCCGAAACCGTGCGCGGCTTCAAGGAAATCCTTGAAGGCAAGCACGACGAGGTGGGTGAGAATGACTTCTACATGAAGGGCGGCATCGAAGAGATCAAGGAGGGCTGATTCAGGCGGGTTGCGGCAACCGTATCAACGGCCTAGCATCCTACTCATGAAGCTGAAAGCGGTCATCCATAAGGCGGAAGAGGGTGGCTATTGGGCGGAGGTCCCGGCGATCCCCGGATGCTCCACTCAGGGAGAAACGCTTGAAGAGGTCCTGCGGAACATCCAGGAAGCCGTCGAAGGGTGTCTCTCTGTTGACGTG
This sequence comes from Verrucomicrobiota bacterium, assembly GCA_017302195.1. Lineage (GTDB taxonomy): Bacteria > Verrucomicrobiota > Verrucomicrobiia > Limisphaerales > UBA9464 > UBA9464. The sequence goes on along the minus strand of JAFLEG010000298.1, from coordinate 5,443 downwards.
GATTCCTTCTCGGTAACGGAGCGGACCCAGGTGATGGAAATTGCAGTATGAAGCAGGTGTCCGGGAAGGAGTTTGCCCGGATTCTTCAACACCATGGCTGGCAATTGAAACGCATCCACGGAAGTCATCACATCTTCTTCAAAGCGGGGTGCATTGAACGCATTTCCATTCAATTCTAGTCCATGGCAATCAACCTCTGAAGATCGGCCTGCTGCGCCATCTGATGAAGCTGGCGGGACTCCACGACAAAGACCTCTGAATACACCATGGCCACACTGAAACTCGAAATCGTCACCCCCGAGGCGAAGATCTATTCGGAGGATGTGGACAGCGTGACGCTGCCCGGGGTCGAGGGTGAACTGGGCATTTACCCGATGCACATTCCGCTCATGACCCAGTTGACCGCCGGTGAGGTCTGTGCCCGGAAGGCCGGACAGGATCACTACCTGGCGGTGGGCGAGGGATTCGTCGAGGTGACCGGTGAGCGCGTGGCCATTCTGACCGACATGGCGATCAAGGCCGACGACATTGATGAGGCCAAGGCGGATGAAGCCCGCCGCCGTGCCGAGGCCCGGTTGCAGGAAAAGCTGGGTTCGGATGAGCATGCCGCCGTCCAGGCGGCCTTGGCGCACTCGCTGACCCAGTTGAACGTCAAGCGCCGGCGGCGGAGCTAGTGGCCTCCGCGGGGGGACGAGACTCGCGAGTCCCCAGGACACATCCGCTGCGCCTGTGGATGACCGAGGCGACTCGGGGCGAGCCCCATGGCGCGGAGTTTTCCCCGTCGTCCTCCGCATCTTCCCGAGCGGCTTGGAGCAGATCGGGGATCCGCATAGCTCGTCCCTCCGCTCATCTCTGCACAAATCCCCGGGTCAGCGCAGGCCTTTCAGCCGGTTCAGCACCTCTGCCCGCCGGGACCGGGAAGCCAGTACGGTGCGACCGCTGGCGAGTTCCAGCGTCTGATCGCCATGGGACTTCGGGGTGATGGTCCGGATCGCACCCAGGTTGACGATGGCGAAGCGGCTGACCCGGAGAAAGCGGTCCGCCGGAAGGCGGGATTCCAGGCTGCCCAGCGATTCGTTCACACGGATCGTGGCGCCCTCCCGGGAAACCACCTCACAGTGCAGATTGGCCGAGTGGGCCAGTTCGATGGCACTGGCATCCATCAGAATCCACCGCCCGCCGGACCGCAACGCAACGCGCTCATCGGATGCTGGAGGCAGTGCCGCCCGGGGTATCTGCGTCCGATTCCTCCCGGACGTGGCCCGATGGAGGGCGGTCTGCAGTCGTTTCGCGTCGAAAGGCTTCAGCACATAATCCACCGCTCCTGCCTGGAAGGCATCGGCCGCCCGGTCGGTATGTGCGGTGACGAAGATCACTGCCGGCCGGGGGCCATCGCCGAGTTCGTTGAGGATTGCGAAGGCGTCCAACCCTGGCAGCCGGATGTCGAGAACGGCGACCTCCGGATGGTGCTCGCCGAGCTTTCGGACCGCATCGGGTCCGTCCACGGCTTCGGCCACCAGGCGGAATCCCGGTGCCGATCCGATCAGCCGCCGCAGCCGCTCCCGCGCCAGCGGTTCGTCATCGGCAATCAGGACGGAGACCGGGTCTGCATCGCTCATAGTCCGGCCTGCTCGCGGTGACCATGGGAACGCCGGCGCTGCGGATCGAACTGGAGCGGCTTGAGCTGGAGTGCCATCGAATCGGAATGCCCCTCCTGGAGTTGGTAGGCGCGGTTCCTCTCCAGACCGCGGAACGTCTGACGCGTGCCGCTGCCCGGCCAGAGGACGTCCACCGAGACGATCCCCGTGGCATCCCCCAGCCCCAGTTCCTGGCGCATCGGATTCGACCCAAAGCTGGCGCCACTGTTGACCGTCTTGAATATCGTCCGCGGCCCGGAGGGGGTTTCCAGGGTGACCTGGAGCCTCGCCCCAATGGCGGCCCGGTTCGCCTTGGCTCCCACCAGCTTCAGCTTCAGCCAGCCGTTGGTGTTGCCTGGATTCATGAAGAGGGCGTTGCGGTAGTTGTCGCCGGGGAAGGCGCCCCCCATCACCACGTACACGTCCTGGTCCCCGTCGTTGTCCAGGTCGGCAAACGAGACCCCGTGCCCTTTCTGAAGGTGGCCGAAGCCGCCCGAGGAGGTGACTTCCTGAAACCGTTTCCCTTCCGCGTTCCGAAACATGCGGTTTGGAATCAGGGTGGTCAGATCCGGATTTCCGGTGGCGAGGTACATGTCCTGCCACCCATCATTGTCGAGGTCGCCGAAGTTGCATCCCATGGTATGGCACAGGCGGTTCATCCGCATGGCGACCGTCACATCGGTGAAGGTGCCGTCCCCGTTGTTGTGGTAGAGCTTGGGAAGGGGCGCCTCATGGGGAAGTCCCAGATAGTCCGCGGCAATGTCGCTGACATTTCGAATCCGGTAGCTGCTGGCGAACAGGTCTTCCCAGCCGTCGTTGTCATAGTCAAAAAACCAGGTGGCGAAGCTCAACACCTGGTCCGCGACTCCCGCCTCCTGCGAGGCATCGTGAAACTTCCAGGGGCCTCCGGGCGCTGTTGGTCCATCATTGTGCAGTAGCACGTTCCGGCCATCCAGGCAGGACAGATACAGGTCTGGACGCCCATCGCGGTCATAGTCGGCGCAGGCCACGCCCTTCACAAAACGCCGCAGCGCCACCCCGGAGGCCGCCGCGCATTCCGTGAAGGTTCCATTGCCATTGTTGTGGAACAGTTCGCAGGCGTCAGGGTCATTCGGATCGGTGGATTCATTGCCGATGAACACGTCGAGGTGGCCGTCCCCGTCGTAGTCGAACCAGACCGAGGCCTGGGTGGGATGGAAGCTCAAAAGTCCCGACTCCTCCGTCACGTCGGTAAAGGTCCCGTCGCCGTTGTTGCGCAGCAGCGAATTGGGCATCCGCCCCGCCTTGGCCAGCCACGCACCGCGGGGAACCCAGGCGTCCATCCATCCATCGTTGTTGTAATCGGTCTGCTGGATGTTGAGGCCACTGACGATGCCCTTCAGTCCGGCGGACTCCGTCACCTCGGTAAACGAACCCCTGCCGTCGTTGAGGAAAAGGCGGAGCTGTCCGTCGAGTCCCCAGGCCGATGCCATGACGTCCAGCAATCCATCATTGTTGAAGTCCTCCACGATGCTGCCGCCGGCCAGATCGTCCACATCGAGTCCCAGGGTGCCTGCCACATCGGGAAACCGGGGCAGGTCGTACTCGGAGGCAAAGGCCTTTTCGGGAATCACCCATGGCTGCGGCACCTTGGCCGGCCACTCGCCCAGGGTCATGTAGGCGATGTTGAGCAGCCAGCGGGCGCCGAGATCGTTGGGATGCTCGGTGAGCTGGCTGGTGAGCAGCGGAATGGCGCTCCGTGAGCCGCGCGGCAGGCGATGCCAGCCTTCAGGGCCGATGGGCAGCAGGCACGACGACGCGGTGTGGTTGGCCTGGCAGTTCTCCTGTTCCCCCAGCCGGAGGTAGGCAATCGCCTTCCGGATGCGCAGTTCGGACTGCGGCCCCGCCCGGAGCGTGCCCCCGTTGGCGGTGACCTGGTTCTCCAGGTCCCGGATGACGTCCAGGGCCTCCAGGGTCCGGCCCGACAGGAGCAGTTGATTGCTGAGGTTGAAACGGAGGGAGGCCTGCTGCTGCTGATTGGTGGTCAGACGGAGTGCTGACTGGATGCGGGGAATCTGCCGGTCGGTCAGATAGGCCATCGAGGCAGGATCGGCGGTCTCGCGCAGGTGGGCGAGACGGGCCGCCATGCGCTGGTTGGAAAGCGGCAGGGCCCGAGGGGTGCCGGACCCGGCGGCGGCCTGCTGCTGCGGTGGTGCCGGTGGCTGCGCCGCCGGATTCTCGCCCAGACAGGTTCCCCAGGCGCCCAGGAGCAACCACGCAGCGGTTCGAGCGATGCGATGCGACATCGCCCGCAACCTAGCAAGGCAACGGCCTGCTCAGCCCCGGGCCAGGGACCGGCCACGGATCGCGTTCAGTGAACTGGTTCGATTCCGTGGCCAGTGGCTTCTGCGAACCTGCGATGCACTTGAAGGCCGCTGCGGGTCGGCCTGCGGCAACGGGTTACCCCAGCGTCTGGACGAAGCGCTCCAGCTCCTCCGCGGTGTTGTAATAGTGCGGGCTCACCCGGATCCAGCGGCGCCCGTCGCGCTGGGTGCGCAGGGAGGTGACAATGCCTGCGGCGGTGAGTCGTGCGTGGAGGGCGGCCGCCTCCTCGGTCGGGTGCGAAAAGGAGACGATGCCGCCCGCATGCGCCGGTGCCAGATCGGGGAACAGGATCTCGCAGCCGAGCGACCGAAGGCGGGTGACCAGCCAGGACCGCTTGGCGGCCAGATCCGCGGCGATGGCATCCACGCCCACCTCTTCCAGCAGCGCGAATGCGGCACGGAGTCCGGCGAGTCCGACCAGGTTCTGCGACCCCGCCTCGTAGCGGCGGGCATCGTTGCGGAACTTGATCTCGTCGCGGGTGATGAAGTCCGGACACCGCACGTTGTGCCACCCATGAACCACGGGTTGGAGCCGCTCCTGGACCTCCTGTCGGACGTACAGAATTCCGGCACCGCAAGGCCCCAGAAGCCACTTGTGGGCGTCGGCGGCCAGGAAATCCACATGCGCCGCCGGGGTGGGGAAGGCTCCCAGGGTTTGGATGGCATCCAGGCAAAAGAGAATCCCGCGGGACCTCAGCCAGCGTCCCAGGGGTTCCAGATCCAACCGCCATCCGGAAATGAAGTGGCAACTGGCCAGGGCGACCAGGCGGGTGGACTCGTCCACCTGACCCTGGATGTCCACCAGACGGATGCGGCCCAGTTCCCGGATGTTCAGCAGGCGCACCTCGACCCCCCGTTCGGCCAGGGCCATCCACGGATAGACATTCGACGGATAGTCGTCGTGATAGACGACGACGTTTTGTCCGCGCTTCCAGGGCAATCCGGCCGCCACGTAGCTCAGGGCCAGGGAGGTGGGTCCCACGAAGGCGATCTCCGAGGGGTGTGCGCCGAGGGTGCCGGCGATCAGGCGGCGGGTGTCGGTGAGGTAACCGGGTGGCAGTCCAGCCTCCTGGTCGTCCTCCATGCCTGATCGCGTCCGGGCGGTGATGGCCTCCGCAATGCGCCGGGGGAGCGGACACACCGCCGCGTGCGCGAGGAAGATCTTCCGCGCCACGACAGGAAACTCGTCGCGGCGCAGCGACTCATCGGAGTGGAGGGCTTGAAGAAGTTTCAAGTGTTCAGTTTCAAGTGTTCAGGAACAGAACCAGGCGGTGCACCTGGGTTCGCGGACCGGAGCTTTGCGCCCGCGGTTCACGGACGCCGGATCATCGACCACCGATCACCGCCCATGACCCCTCATCGGTACGGCTGATGCAACTTCACCTTCTCGGCGGATCGTACGCGCATGTTCAGCAGTTCGACCCCCACGGAGAATGCCATGGC
>JAFLEG010000297.1 GCA_017302195.1 Verrucomicrobiota bacterium | reverse complement strand
TGCAGCGAGAGAGGTGGAGCATGCAAAGGCGATTGGCACGCAGGAGGAGGTTTTGGCGCGATTCGCCAGCAAGGGCGAGTTCCCATCTCCGGTTAACTCTCCTCCAGCCGGTCCTGAGAAGCTGCTCATGGACGAGATCGCCCTCGCCGAACAGCAACTGGAGATCGTAAAGCGGCGGCAGGATGTGGGGCGAGCGGACACCGAGGAAGTGCTCAAGGCCTCGCGCGACGTGCTGGCCCTGAAGCGTCAACTGGCCGCGATGCAGTCGCGTCCCAAGGACATTGTGGACCTGCCCGCCTCTGCCTCGGCTGCCGCACCCGATGAGGAGGCGCTGGAGATTGAGCGCCTGAAGCGGCTCCTGGCCAACAGCCCGGACCTGCTCAACGCGCCCCAGGGACCCGAGAACGAAACGCCACTCCAGACTGCCGCACGCCTCGATCAGGCGCGGGTCGTGGAATACCTGCTGAAGGCGGGGGCGGACATCAATGCGCTTGGGGGCAAGGGTGTCACGGCCTTGTACAGAGCCGCGGAGGCGGGGCACAAGCGGATGGTGGAACTTCTGCTGCAGGCGGGGGCTGACGTGAATGCTGCGGGCGTCCCGAAGCTCACCCCGCTGCTGATTGCCGTGGCCCGCGAACGCGCTCAGGTCGTCCAGACGCTGCTGGACGCCGGCGCCTCATCAGGAATTCAAAGCGGTCCGACGCCCGTGCCGACGCGGCAGGACTCCTACGACAACGTCTCGCCACTGGGATTAGCCGTTCTCCTGAAGAATCCTGCCCTGGTGGAAGCCATGGTACGCCGTGGTGCAAGCCTCGACAGTCCCGCCTCCCGGGCCGACGTGCCGCTGCAGATCGCTGTGTCCCGCGGCGATTGGGAGACCGCGGCACTGCTCTTGAAACTGGGTGCCCGCCCGGAAGGGAATCGCGTCGCCCCGTCCCCGACCGAGTTGCTGGCCATAGATGAGGGCATTGTTCGCCGAGTCGGTAATGGCGTCGCCCCATTTCCGATCCAGTTGGCGGTCCAGCAGCAGTCCTCGCCGGTCACCACCGAGTTTCTTGACGAATGGGTGGCGCGAGGCGGCCGATGGGATGTCCTGGATTCCGGCGAGAACTCCCTGCTGCACCTCGCCGTGAAAGCGCAGTCCGTCCATGCCGTGGAATGGCTGCTGCGACACCAGACGTCCCCAAACAGGTCCAACGCGGAGGGGACCACTCCGATGATGCTGGCGGTGTGGCGCCGTATGCAGGCGAAGGACGGCGCGCCAACGGCCTCCGCGGACCGTATTGTGGCGGCACTGATCGCCGCCGGTGTGGATCTGAATCGGACCACCCGCTATACGGACGACCCACGGCCTGGTGAGGCGGTCGGAGGGCCGGGCACGCCACCCAATGGGGTTCCCCTCTCCTGGGTGGCTGTCTCCAAGGAGGCCCCACTCTTTGCCGAGTTGGTGGCCGCCGGTGCAGATCCCAATGCCCGAAACAGCCGCGGGATGCCGCTGCTGTGGTTTATGGCGGCAAGTCTTCGTTCAGACATGGATCCCGGCGTGCGCGCGGGCACGCTGACCAATGCCCGAACCCTGCTGACAGCCGGGGCGAATCCCGATCTGGGCTTTAATGGAACGACGCCGCTTCGCGTGGCGGTTGACTCCTCGCCAGAGATGGTGGATCTGCTCCTGGAGTTCAAGGCGGATCCAAATCGTCGGGACGACCAGGGACGGACTCCACTCGAGCGGGTCACGGATCCCTTGGCGCAGGGTCACGACGGACTACCCCCGGAGGCCCAGGAGCGGATTGTGCGCGCATTGCGGGCGGCGGGGGCCAGAGACGACGCGCCCGATTTCCAGACCGTTCGCCTGGTTCGTCCGTCGTCCCGATTCACCCAGGTGGTGTTCCGCCGGAACGGGACGAACGATGCCAATCACTTCACACTGCTGGAGGCATTGGCTGTGCACTACCGGGTGATCGCGTCGCCGGGGATTCCCGATGTTCCGTTGCAGATTCGGCCTGGGAGTGCCGTCAAGTCCACCGTGCCGAGCCTCCCATTTCCCGACTGGACGCGTGTGGTGATCCGGCGGCCGGATGCCGACGGTGCGAAGTGGACCGAGGTGTCGGTGGATGCGGAGGTCATCTTCGCTCCCGGCGGATGCGACAAGGATGTGTCCCTTCGTTGGGGAGATGTGATTGAGGTGCCGGAGAGAGATCACGCCATCAGTGAAGAGTGGCCTGGCCTGCCCAACGAGACAGTCAATGCGTGGGAGCGGTGCCTGGCTCGCGAAGTGACGGTGCATGTGCAGGGCAAGACGAGCGTCGTAGAGTTGACGCCCAAGCTGTTCGTCCAGGGGGCCAGGATCTCCTCCCCCGATCCTCGCTTCACCCTTCTCGGAGGACTCTCGGCGTCGGGCCTGCTCCGGGCTTCATCTGATCCGTCGCGGGTCGTCCTGCGCCGCAAGGATCCCGCCAGCGGGGTCGTCACCGAGCGCACCTTTGATTGCCGGAAACCCCAGGGAGATGGCTCCAACGTCTGGCTCCAGAAGGGCGATGAAATCATCGTCCCCGACTTGTAGGCGGACGCGAATTGGTAGGGACGGGCTTCCGCACGTCCGTGACTTCGTCCGCGGCGCGCGTGGAGTCGCTGCGGAGAACGGGGGAAGCTTCTGGCGTTTGGCGCCTCCCGCTTGGCCCGTTGTTTGTCCACGAGCGCGGCGGATTTGAATGGGGGCGGGGTGGAACGCGCCACGGTTTGGTAGGGACGGGCTTCTGCACGTCCGTGACTTCGTCCGCGGCGCGCGTGGAGTCGCTGCGGGGAACGGGGGAAGCGTTGACCTGCAGCACTCCAGTCTGCTTCTCCCCTCGCCATTTCTGGTGAGGGCGAACCGATGGACATTGAGGCCGCCTGATTCTTCCTATGAATCGTGGATCCTGTTTCGCGACCCCTTTGGCACGATCCGATGTGGGAGGCCGGACGCAGGCACCCCGCCCGCGGGGTGCTCGTGGCTCCCGGACGACCGTGCGCAGTCTTTGTCACCGTGGCCTCAAAGGATCGTGTGCCTTGGATGGCGGATCGTGCTGTCCACGAGGCTCTGGTGGAGATCTGGGGCCGCGAGGCGCTGGCCTGGCGCGTGGGGGACTACCTGGTGATGCCTGACCACCTGCACTTCGTCTGCGCCCCGGCGGATCCGCGTTTTGGGATCGAGCAGTGGATTCAGTATTGGAAGTCGATGGTCATGCGGAGGTGCCGGGTTGGGACCGGGCGCTTTCAGCGCGACGCCTTTCACCATCGCCTTCGCAGTCAGCGGGAGTACGATGAAACGTGGCACTACGTCCGGGAGAATCCCGTGCGCAAGGGGTTGGTTCAAGATGCCCGGGACTGGCCGTTTCAGGGGACGGTGTTTCCTGTGCGCCTGTGAGCAGAAGAGGTTGGCGTCTGGCGCCTCCCGCTTGGCCCGTTGTTCGTTCACGAACGCAGCCGATTTAAATGGGGGCGGGGTGGAACGCGCCCCTACCAAGGTTTGGGACGGGCCTCTGTGTGCGACCGCCATTGTCGTTCGGCCGGCGACGCGGCATCTTGCTCACATGATCGCGATCCGAGGCTTGGGACGATGCGGTGGCATCGGGATGTTGACGGCTGTGCTGCTTGCGACCGGCGGAGTGGCCGGTGCGGACGACTGGCCCGCGTGGCGCGGGCCGGCGGCGCAGGGCAGTGTGGAAACAGGGCGGTTTCCCGAGCGCTGGACCTCGGACACGGTGACCTGGAAGCTGGAACTGCCGGGGAAGGGCACCTCGACCCCGATCGTCTCCGGGGGGCGGATCTACCTCACCACGCCGTCGGGGGATCAGGACGCCCTGATGGCGGTGGGCCTGGACGGCTCCCGGCTCTGGGAAACCCGCGTCGGCCTGCTGAGCGAGCCCAAGCACCGGTCGCTCGCCTCCAGTTGCAACGCCTCACCGGCCACCGATGGCACCGCTGTATTCGCGCGCTTCCGGAGCGGTCACCTCGTGGCCGTGGAACCCGACGGGACGCTTCGCTGGCGGGTGAACCTCACCGAGAAGTTTGGAGCGGAGAATCTCTTCTGGGACTCCGGTTCCTCGCCGCTGGTGGCCGGGGATCAGGTGGTCATCAGCCGCCTGCACGGCGGGGAGTCCTGGGTGGCGGCCTTTGACGCGAAGACGGGGGAGTTGCGGTGGAAGCAGGCGCGCAACTTCAAGACGCCGTCGGAGAACGACAACGGCTATGCCACCCCGGTGATGGTTTCCCACGCCGGTGCGCCCGCGGTGCTGATCTGGGGCGCCGATCACCTCACCGCCCATGCGCTGCGCGATGGCGCGCTGCTGTGGACCGCCGGGGGATTCAATCCGGAGGGCACCGGCTACTGGCCGGCGATTGCCACTCCGGTGGTCTGGAAGGACATCGCGGTGGTGCCCGTCGGTCGCGATGACCGTCCCGGGCAGGCGCGGCTGGCAGGCGTCCGGCTGGGCGGCAGCGGGGATGTGAGCACCAGCCACCGGGCCTGGCATCGGTCCGATCTCGGGGTCTTCGTGGCCGCGCCGGCAGTGTCCGGAGACCGGGTGTACCTGCTCCGGCATCGCGGCGAGGTGGCATGCGTGGACCCGGCGACAGGCACCACCCTTTGGACCGGTGCCTTTCCCCGCACCAGCGCCCCCTACTACGCCTCACCGGCGGTGGCCAACGGCATCCTGTATGCGGCGCGCGAGGACGGGGTGGTTTTCGCCGCCCGGGTCGGCGGGCAGTTCGAACTGCTCTCTGAAAACCCCATGGGTGAGCGGTTGGTGGCCTCACCCGTTCCCGCCGCCGACCGGCTGCTGCTCCGTGGTGACCAGCACCTCTTTTGCATCGCCGCCGCTCCGAAGCCGTAGCGTTTTCCGAATGCTGGTCAGGCGACGACGGCCGTGTAGCGTCGCGCCATGCTTGGGATTCGCGTGCGCGTGAGGGTGCGGGTGCTGGAGCGTCTGGTCCTCGGAATGGCCCTGGTGGTCGGAGGCGCCGCCCCCGCGGTCGCCGATCAGGCGGGCCGGCGGCATGCGGAGAATCCGCTGCACGCCCTGCCAGCGGTCCGGATTACCGTCGGACGCCAGGATGCCGACCTCATCGGCACCGACAACCGGGTCCTGCAGGCGGCGGTGGACTACGTCGCCGGCCTGGGAGGCGGCGTGGTGGAGATCGGTCCCGGCGAATTTCTCATGCGCGATTCCCTGCACCTGCGTTCGCGGGTGACGGTGCGGGGCGCGGGGGAGCGGACCCTCCTGCGCAAGGACCGCGAAGTCCGCGCTGCGCTGGTTGCCGACAGCGACTTTGGCGAGGCGGCGATCACGGTGGCGGACCCACAGGGGTTCGAGATCGGGCGCGGCGTGTATGTGGCCTCCGACAAACAGCGTCACTTTCACGGGGCCTGCGCCACGCTGCTCAACGGCCGCTCGAATTACTTCACGCTCTCCCGGGCGATGAATGCCGACATCCTGATGGCGGATGGCGGGTTTGCCGTGACCTCGTTTCCGGTGATCAGCGGGTATCACCTGGAGGACGCCCGGGTGGAGACTCTGGTAGTGGATGGCAACCGCGCGGAGAATCCGACCGAGGTGGATGGCTGCCGGGCGGCGGGGATTTTTCTCTACCGCGGAGACCACTGCGTGATCTCCCGCTGCCAGGTCCGGGACTACAGCGGCGACGGCATCAGCTTCCAGCAGTCCAATGACGTGCGGGTGGAGGACTGCGTGGTGGAGCGCTGTGCGGGATTCGGGCTGCATCCGGGCAGCGGCTCGCAGCGTCCGACGGTGACCGGATGCCGCGCGGTCGGGAACGATGACGACGGATTCTTCTTCTGCTGGCGCGTGCGCGGCGGGGTGGCCGAGGGCAACTGGCTGGAGAACAACGGCGGCTACGGGATGTCCATCGGACACAAGGACAGCGACAATTTTGTCCGGAAGAACACCATCGTCGGCAACCGCCGCGGCGGCGTGTACTGGCGCGC
>JAFLEG010000296.1 GCA_017302195.1 Verrucomicrobiota bacterium | reverse complement strand
CAAGGTTTGGTAGGGTCGGGCTTCCGCACGACCCCAAATTCGGCCGCTGCGCGTGTGGAGTCGGTGGGGGGAAATGGGGGAGGTGCTGCGCGTTGGGGCTTCCCGCGTTGCGCGTTGTTCGTCCACGGGTGAGGCGGAGTTGTATGGGGTCGAGGTGAAACGCGACCCTACCAAGGTTTGGTTGGGTCGGGCTTCCGCACGACCCCATATTCGGTCGCTGCGCGTGTGGAGTCGGTGGGGGGAAATGGGGGAGGTGCTGCGCGTTGGGGCTTCCCGCGAGGCGCGTTGTTTGTCCACGGGCGAGGCGGAGCTATATGGGGTCGAGGTGGAACGCGACCCTACCGGGTGGATGTGGCGGTGCCATCAGGCTTCACGCGCAGGGTCAGGGTGCCGGCGGGAATGGGGGTGGTGGTGACTTTCCCTCCCGGCCATCGGACCTCCAGGGCGGAGGTCCCGGCGGGACGGGCGAGGACGGTTACTGCGCTGTCCACGCTCCAGTATCCGGCGCCCAGATGGATCTCGCGCCGGGGTCCCAGCTGGCCGCCTTGAAGGAGACGCACAGCGGCGCCGACAGCGGTGGGATTGCCCGGATCGCCGTCCAGGCGCACCCGCAGTCCCGGACGCGCCCCGGCATTGCGATAGAGATGCGTCCGCCCGCCATTCTGGGTGACCACCAGGTCCGGACGCCCATCGGCATCGAAGTCGGCCACCGCTGCGGCGCGTTGTTCGCCGTAGAGGGCGATGCCGACTGCGGACAGCGGTGCAAAGGCGCCCCGGCCATCGCCGCGCAGCCAGAGGCCGCGCCCGGCGTCGTTGCGGGAAGACATGGGTTCATCATCGAACCAATTCTGCGCGAGGAACAGATCCTCGGCCCCGTCGCCATCCGCGTCGGCGACGGCGAGTCCGAACACGGGCGCCAACTGCGCCGGATCCGGCAGCGTCCTGGCCTCGAAATGATCGCCGCGGTTGAGGAACAGGGTGGTGGCCCACCAGGCGATTTCGAGCCGGGACGCCTTCGGCAGCCGCTCGCCAAATACTTCGGGCACCGTGTGCCCGGCAAATTCGGTGAAGGTGGGAATCGCCGTCCGCAGCCAGGGATAGGCCAGCGCCCACACCGGGTATTCCCGGCCGGGCCATTCGCGATCGCCGTCGGGAACCGACTCGATGAGATCGAGGAATCCCGTCCCCTCCAGGTCGCCAAAGTACAGACGGCGACGCGGGGAGGGTCCCGTGCCCGCCACCTCTGCCGTGGCGCCGCGGTGGTTCCAGCCCCAGTTGCCGGCCACCAGGTCCATGCGCCCGTCGCCATCCGCATCCAACGAGGTCACGCTGTTCCAAAGGCCGGTGAACTGCTCCAGGGTCCAACGTCGGCCTGCCAGGACCACCGGCGGATTCCAGGGCGTCAGCGTGCCGCCCGCGTTGCGGAAGATCCGGATCGGTCCCCAGTGTCCGGCCAGCGACAGGTCGGGGCGCCCGTCGCCGTCCAGATCCGTGAAGCAGGCACCGCTGATCTGGCCGAGTTGCTCGAAGCGCTGCGCCACACCCAGGCGTCCGGCAGTGCTCTTGAGCAGCAGTGATGGCGCCGGTTCGGGCCAGCGGCCCGGCAGGGCGCGTCCGCCGACGAAGACTTCCAGGTCGCCGTCCCCATCCACATCGGCGGCGGCCAGGGGACCCACGCTGAAAGGCACGCCCAGCACGGCCTCGCCGCTGCGCCTGGACTGAAGATCGTACAGGCGCACCGCGCCGCCGTTGGTCTGGCCGTCCTCCCAGTTGCTGGATCCCGCCATGAGGAATCCGGACAGCGGGAGCAGGGTGGTGAGGTCCCTTGCCACCGGACGTTGAAACATCGGCTCCTCCAGCCGCTGGAACCGGCCGGGACTGTCCTGGACGAACACCCCGAGGGCCCCACCGCGGCCGGCACCCACCACGAGATCATCGAGCCCGTCCCCGTTCAGATCCATCCAGGCGGCTCCTGGTCCGAGCTGGCTCAGCCGATAGGGCAGCAGCGGTTGGCGGGCGAAATCTTCGGCGGAGGTCTCGGCATGGCGGTGATTGAGCCGATCCGAGACGTCTTCAAACAGGGCGACCGACCCAGCCGCGGCGGCGGCGGGCCGGGGACCTTCGGTGGGCTCGACGAGTTCCACGAGGGCATTGGGAATCACGCCGGCCGCGGTGGTCCGCAGGCCCGAGGGCCAGTCCACTTCCAGGGTGAGCTCGCGTGACGCGCCCGCGGCGAAGGTCACCATGGCCTCGTCGCCGCTCAGGTAGCGTCCGCCCGCAATCAGCTCCCGTCGTTGCGGCGACAGCGCGTCCTCCGTGGCACTCCGCAGCCGGATCCGGGATCCGATGCCCCGGGTGTTGCGTCCCGCACCGCGCAGCCGCACCGCCACCCGTGGACCGGTGGTGTCGTTGCGGTAGATCCCCGGGGCATCAAGCAGGTTGTTCATCACCAAGTCGGCATCTCCGTCGCCGTCGAGATCGCCCAGAGCCGAGCCCTGGGAGATGGCCGGCGTCCCGAATCCCCAGTCCCGCCCCACCTCGCGGAACACCGGCAGCACCGGGGCCCCGCCGGCCGCCGCGCGCCGGTCACCGGTGGTGTTGCGGAAGATCACGTTGGGCGTGTCGAGCCGCGGGAGGTCGCGAGCCAGCCGGGCGATATCCGCCGGCTGGAGGGTGCGTCCCGAACGCTGCGCCGCCGCGATGCGCTCGGCGCCGTCGCTGTCCTGAAAGTCCCGCCACTGGCCATTGGTGATCAGGATGTCCTCATAGCCGTCGAGGTCCACGTCGAGGAAGATGGGGCCCCACGACCAGTCGCTGCTTTCCACCCCCGCAAAGAACGCCATCTCGGCGAAGGTGGCGTCGCCCCGGTTCCACTGCAGCGCATTGCGCTGGAGCTGCACGCGGTCCTCGAACTGGCCCGGCAGACGGAACTGCGGCGCCATCGCCGCCAGGGCCCGCGCCCGGGCAGCGCGGTCCCGGGCCAGCATGTCCACGGTGAAGAGGTCCACATGGCCGTCGCGGTCCAGATCCCCGAAGTCCACCCCCATGGAGAACATGCTGTTGCCCCGCAGGGCGGTGCGGGCGATGGCGCGGAAGACCGGACGCCCGGACGAGGATTCATTGATCCAGAACCGGTCGGGTGTGTGCAGGTCGTTGCAGACATAGAGGTCCGGACGCCCATCGCCATTGATGTCGCCAAAGCGCGCCGCCAGCCCCCAGTCCCGCGGCGGGGCCTGGAGCGGCTGTCCGTCCTCGTCCAAGAAGGTGCCATCGGTCCAGGACGCCGCGGCGAAGCGCCCGGTGCCGTCGTTGATCCACAGGACATCCGGCTCCCCGAACTCGATCACCTCCCCCGACGCGCCGAGCTCGAAGCGGTTGGTCAGGTCCGGTTCCGTGGTCGGACGCCCATTCAGCGCGGTCACCACCGCGCCCCTGCCCTGCTGCCTCAGGGAGAATTTCGCGTTGGGCTGATCGAGGATGGTGTTGGGACGGAAGTGCGCCACGTACAGATCGAGGTCCCCGTCGGCATCCACATCCGCCAGCGCCATCGAGGTGGCCCCCGAACGCGAGCCGAGACCCGCGGCCGCCGTCACCTCCGTAAAGCGGGCGCGTCCGTCGTTGCGGAACAGCCGGGTACCGCCGCCCAGGGCATTGAGCAGCAGGTCGAGGTGCCCGTCGCCATCCACGTCGGCAACCGTCACTCCGGTGGCATCAAAGGCGCCCCAGGGCAGGGCGAAATCCACGCCAGGAAACGCGGCGGCGGTGATGTCCTCAAACCGCCAACCGCCCAGGTTCCGCAGCAGTTGCGGCGGCGCCTCCAGTCCGACGAAGGCCACATCGCATCTCCCGTCGCCATCCACATCTCCCAGGGCCACGCCGGATCCCGAGAGCAGGTTCCGGTTGGTGAGGGTCCGCTCGTCGGTCACCCGGTTGGTGAAGGAGATGCCCAGATCGGGGGCGGGCATCCGGGTGAAGCCGGGACGTCCGGAACCTTCGGGAACCAACGCAGCCATCCGTCCGCCAGCGATCGGACGCCACTCCAGGTCCGCGCCCAAGGCCGGAACGCCCAGCAGCCAGACCACGAGAAGCCACGACGCACGATAACCGTTCATGGCATCTCCTGGAGCAAGGCATCGGACGCAATGCGCACGTCCCGCATCCCGGGACGCAGTTCGGACCGTGTGGTCTTGCCGCCAGGCCAGCGCACCTCGACGGCGATCGGCGCGGCCGGGGCGGTGAGCACCCGGGATGGACTGTCCACCGAGAGCCAGCCGCTTCCCGACACCACCGCCTGCGCCGGTCCGTGACCGGCCGCAGTGACAAGGCGAAGCGAGGCACCAACCGCATAAGGATTCCCCGGAGGACCGGCCAGCGTGACCCGGATCCCGACCGCCGCTCCGGCATTGCGATACAGCTTCGTCACTCCGGAATTCTGCGTGGCCACCAGGTCGGCGCGCCCGTCGCGGTCATGGTCCGCCACCGCCAGCGCCCGGGCGTCGCCCCAGACATTCAGTCCCGAGTCCCCCGCCGGCACCGCCCGGAACCCGCCATGTCCGTCGCCCCGTAGCAGCAGGCCCTTTCCGGCATCCTGACGCGATTCATCCGGCCGCCCCGGATAGAAGTTCTGCGCCAGCACGACATCCAGACGCCCGTCGCCGTCGGCATCCAGAAGGGCCGAGCCGGTCACCGGCGACATCTGGGCCTCGACAGGCAGCGGCACCACCTCCAGGTGGTCACCGCGGTTGAGGAAGACGGTGGTCGCAAACCACCGTGCCTCCCTGCGGGCGAGCGGTGACGCGACCGGCAGTGCGGCCAGCACCTGGGACAACGTCGCCGCACCAAAAGCCGCCCGCGTGGGAAAGACATCGCGCAACTGCGGCAGCACGGCCATCAGGACGTCCGCCCGGCGCAGGTGCAGTTCCCGGTCGCCGACCCGATAGGATTCGATGAGATCCACCACCCCGTTGCCGTCGAAGTCGGCGTAGGTCACCGACCGGAGGTCCTGACCCATCCGCGAGTTCGAGTCGGGAGCCTTGGGAACGGGGAACCAGTTCCAGCCGCGGTTGCCCGCCAGGAAGTCCAGTCGCCCGTCGCCGTCCAGATCCCCCACGGACAGCGAGGTCCACCACCCGGTCAGATCCGACAACCGGGTGATCCCCGGGATTCCCTCCGGCGCACGCACCGGCAGGTCCACCGGTTGGAGGCGTCCACCGTCGTTGCGGAGGAAACGCAGCGGACCCCATTCGGTGGCAACGAGCAGGTCGGCGTCGCCGTCCGCATCCCCATCGGCAAACACCGCGCTGGTCACCAGGCCGAAGGCTTCCCATCGCTGGGCCACGACGAAGCGACCGCCTTCCATGCGCAGCAGGAGTGATGGCGCCGCCTCGGGATACCGCCCCGCGATGGCGCGTCCGCCCACGAACAGTTCCAGTGTCCCATCGCCATCCACATCGGCCTGCGCCAGCGGCCCGACCGCGAAGTCCGGTCCGAGCACGCTGTCCCCGGCGGCGTTGCGGTCGAGGTCCATCAGGCGCAGCGCGCCGCCGTTGGTGCGTCCGTCGCGATAGTTGCTGGACCCGGCCACCAGGGTGCCGCCCCCCACCAGGATGGTGGTGAGATCACGGGCGACGGGACGCCACAGCGGCGCATTGGTCTGCCGCACGAATCCGGAGGCGCCATTGAGGAATACCGCAGGCACCCCGCCGGCATTGGCGCCCAGCACCAGATCGTCGCGGCCGTCGCCATCCAGGTCGGCCCAGGTGGCTCCCGGTCCGGGATAGGCGAGGCTCCACGGCAACAGCGGCTGACGCTCGAAGTCGTTGAAGGGGGTAGTCGTGGATTCGTGGGCGAGACGTTGCGACTCGTCGGAGAACAGGACCGGGGACGGCGCTGGTGGAGGAGGAACGGGGGTCGCCCGGTCGTCCTCCACCAGTTCCACCCGGGAGTTTGCGGGGACGTCCGGGACGACGGTGCGGCGTCCGGAGGGCCATATCGCCTCGACGGTCAGCCGGGCCGCGCTGCCCGCGGCAAACACACGCAGGGCCTCGTCCCCGCTGAGGT
>JAFLEG010000295.1 GCA_017302195.1 Verrucomicrobiota bacterium | reverse complement strand
GACCAGCACGCGGAAATCGCACTGGGGTGCCTGAAATCCGGCGCGCACTGCTACATCGAGAAGCCCTTGGTGCGTACCTGCCAGGAGGCCGACGCGGTGCGGGCCGAGGCGGAACGCCGGCAACGCCGCGTGGCTGTGGCCCACACCATGCGGATGAGTCCGGCGGTCCGGCGGCTGCGGGACCTGGTGGCTGCCGGACGCATTGGCGACCTGCGAGAAATGCAGGTCTGGGGCAAGCAGGATGCCCGGGCCGGAGGCGAGGATCTCATGGTCCTGGGGACGCACCTCATGGACCTGATGCGGCTGTTTGCTGGCGATCCCCTCTGGATCTCGGCACGGATCACCTCCGGGGGGCGGGACATCACCGTGACAGACCGCCGCCATGTGCGGGACGAAGTCGGATGGGTGGCGGGGGACACCGTCCGGGCCCAGATCGCCTTCGGCAATGGCGTCCAGGGAAACTTCACCAGCGACGGAGCCCTCCGGGAAACCACCGGCCACTGGGGCATCGAATTCCGGGGCAGCCGAGGCGTCGCCCGACTCCGATGCGATCTGGTGCCCTCCGCCTTCCTCAGGGCCAGCCCTTCCTGGACCCTCGCCAACCACCCGGAGGAATGGGTTCCCCTGGACGGCGTGGCCGCCATGGCCCCCGAGGATCACAACCGCGTTCCGGTATCCGACTGGCTCGACGCCATCGCCGCCGGCCGCGAGCCCGAATGCGGCGCCCGCAATGCCGCGTGGGCCATCGAAATGGTCTCGGCCGCCTATCAGTCCGCATTGGGGGCCGGCCGTGTCGCCTTCCCGCTCACCGATCGCCGCGGACCGTTGGACGACTGATTTGCCAACAGGATGGTGGAGACGCCCGGTGCGGCGCGGATCATTGACTACCCCGCCAGCTACCACAACCGGGCCGCTGGAATCTCCTTCGCTGATGGGCACACCGAAATTCGCAAGTGGGTGGACCCCCGGACTGTCGTGCCGGTCCGGTTCATCGAAATGACGCTCAACGTGGCGTCCGCCGGCAATCGCGACATGATCTGGTTGTCCGAGCGCACCAGTGCGCGCCGATGAACGAGCCGGCGCTGCAGTTCTCGTTTTGGCGGGCCAGGTGTGACGTCATTCAAGGTCCCAAGGCGTCCTCCACACGGGAAGGTTCGACCCTTTGTGCCCTTCGTGTCCTTGGTGTGAGGCTCTCCCACCCCGTAGGCGCCAGTCCGGCGCCGCCACCGAAACCCAAGGACGCACTGCCGGGAAGCGGCGGGGCTGACCCGGCCAATTTGGATTGTTCCGCCGCGGCGATTCTGCCGGCATGTCGGGGTGCGGATGTTCAAGGCCATCGCGGCCATGTCGGAAAACCGGGTCATCGGCAACCAGGGGAGGATCCCGTGGCACCTGCCGGAAGATTTCCGGTGGTTCAAGAAGACGACCCTCGGCCAGTGCCTGGTCATGGGGCGCCGCACGTTCGAGTCCATCGGCCGCCCCCTGCCGGAGCGCGACACCTTCATTCTCAGCCGCTCCGGATTCACCGCCCCGGGAACCTGCACCGTCACCGACGTCGCCGCACTGGATCGCCTGGTGTCCGAAGACCCCCGCGAGGTGTTTGTGGCAGGTGGGGCCGAGATCTACGCCCTGCTGCTGCCGCGCTGCTCCGATCTGCTGTTGACCTGGGTGAAGCGCGTCGTCGCAGGCGACGCCTTCTTCCCGCCGTTTGAAGATCGCTTTGAGCAGGTGGGCACGCCGCTGGAGTCCGCCGACTTTGTGGTCGAGCACTACCGGCAGCGGCCGGCGATCCTTTCCTGAGCGCCCCCATGAGACTCCCCCCGCCATTCCTCACCGGGTGCTCCCGCGGCGTGGCGATTCTTGGGATGTTCCTGGCCGCGGCCACCCCTGCGGCGGACGCCCGGCTGCTGACGGTCACCAACTTCTCCGCCTTTCAGCGGGAGCGGGTGTCCACGGACCTGCTGGTCCTCACCTCCCCCGCCCTGGATCCGGGAATCCCCTGGAAGGAGCTGGTGGTCTCGTGGAATGCGACGTCAAACGTGACGCTGTCCATCGGCGCCCGGCCGGTGGTTCCGGGCGGCGTGCCATTCCTTTCGCTGGGGCGCTGGACCCTGACCTCCTCCGGGCCTGGCGGCCGTGGAAGTGTCAACGGACAGAAGGAGCCCTGGGGCGAGGTGCAGACGGACGTCCTGTCGCTGCGCCGGGAGGCCCATGCGGCCGAAGTGAGGCTTGAAATGCGCGGCCCCGAATCGGGACTGCGCCGTCTGGCCCTGGCGTTCAGCGGCGGCGGGAACGTTGCCACGGCGGCGCCGCCATTCACCGGGGCCTGGGGGCGGGACCTGCCGGTGCCGGTGCGGTCGCAGGCGGAGTTCCCGGAAGGGGTGACCCGCTGGTGCAGCCCCACCAGCACCACCATGCTGATGGCCTACTGGGGCGAACAGCGGGGCCGTGCCGACTGGATCCCCACCGTTCCCGAAACAGTCCGCGGCGTGTTTGATCCCGGATGGGAGGGGACGGGAAACTGGCCGTTCAACATGGCCTTTGCGGGCGCCCACCGGGATCTCAATGCCGTGGTGGCCCGCTGGGAGGGACTGCCGGACCTGGAGCGCTGGGTGGCGGCCGGACTGCCCGCCGCCGCGTCGGTGAGCTATGCGCTGCTCAAGGGGCGGGCCGCTGCGGAGTCGGGCGACGGCCACCTGGTCGTCGTTCGCGGATGGACCGCGGCCGGCGATGTGCGGGTGAACGATCCGGGAGTGCGGCGGGAACGGGTGGAGCGGGTGTTCCCGCGGGGAGACTTTGACCGGGCCTGGGCCCATTCCGGGCGGACGGTGTATCTGGTCTGGCCCGACGGACAGCCGTTGCCGGAAGGGCCGCGCTATCCCCGATAGCGTGGCATCACCCCGGGCGGTTGAGCCGCTCGTAGGCGTTTTCCAGCCAGCGGACCTGCGGGGTCATCAGGTGCTGCAGGTCAATGTTGCGGTAGGCCTGAAGGGCCGCCTCCTTGTTGCCGCGCATCATCTCCAGCTCGAAGCGCGCAAATTCCAGGATGCTGCGGTTGCTCGCGGTGAGTTCCTGGCGGGCCATGCGGTCCAGGATGCGCCCGGCATCCTCCAGACGCCCGTTCTGCAGCAGGGCCAGGGCGTGATTGAGGTTGGCCCCCGGATCGGCGGGGGACGCCGTCAGGCGCCGCAGGGTCAGCTCGATGGCCAGCGGGGCATTGGTGCGCTGGATGAGCAGGCAGGCGGCGTAGTTGTTGATGAACACCGGATTGTTGGTCGCCAGCGCATAGCCGCGCTCGGCCGCCATCTGCATCACGTCGAACTGCCGTGACTCATGGGCGGCGACCACCAGTTGCAGCCAGTAGGCCGGCTTGCCCCCGAACTCGCTCTCCAGGTGCTGGAGCAGCTTGGCGGCGTCGTTGGGAAATCCGGCCTGCTGCATCCCTGCGGCCATGCGGAAGGCGATCATCGGCTCCGCCGGCGGATACTCGACCGCACGGCCCATCGCCTCGCGCGCGGCCTCCGGACGATTCATCCGCGCCTCCGCCAGCCCCTCCCAGAACCAGGTCAGTCCCGACTGGGTGAGCGGCACACGACTGGAGGTCCGGACCCGGATGGCCAGGGCGCGCAGATCGTTCCAGCGCTCCTTCTGGACCAGGAAATCCCCCAGTCGCTGCCAGATCTCCGGGCTGAAGTTGAAGACCGGAAGCTGGTTCTCCAGAAGCGTGATGGCGGCGTCCTGGAGTCCCAACCCATATTGCACCTCCGCCAGCGCCACGGCCTCCCCGGGTGTCTGCGGGGGCGTGGCGAATGCCCGGGCCAGTTCCACCGCCCGCTCGCGCCGGCCGATCTTGGACAGCAGCCGCCAGTGCGCCAGGTGATCTGAGATCCGGTCGGCACGCGCATCGGCGAGGCCGGTGAGGGCCGCCTCGAAGCCACCGATGTCGGACCGCGACGTCGCGACCGCAAGCGTCAGGCGGCGGGCGGTATTCGCCGTGGGCGCATTGGTGGTGGCCGCGGCCAGCGTTTCGAGGGCCGGACGCAGCGTCGCTGGCGGTCCCCAGCCGGCCTGCCAGGCGGCGATGTACAGGGCGAGATCCCGGTCCCCGGCCACCGCATTGCTGTACCGGGTCCAGGCGACTCCAAATTGCTCCATGGACTGCAGGTGGAACAATGCCTTGAGGTATGAGGAGGCCTGCTCCGGGGTGAGTCGGTCCTCGACAGGCTGCAACAGG
This sequence comes from Verrucomicrobiota bacterium, assembly GCA_017302195.1. GTDB lineage: Bacteria > Verrucomicrobiota > Verrucomicrobiia > Limisphaerales > UBA9464 > UBA9464. Next base: position 1,848 of record JAFLEG010000295.1, on the reverse strand, counting down.
GCCAGCACGTAGGGATCCTGCTCCAGGCGGGACAGCAGGCGGGAGGCGAGGTTGAGGTCGGATTGGTTGGTCTCGGTCAACCGCAGCAGAAAGAAGGCGTGGGCGGCGCCCAGCGGATAATAACGGGACGGCGGCTCGTCGGGCCCCAGCAGGGTCTTCAGCAGTCCCCGGCGCAGTTCCGGATCACCTGGATCATTGGAAATCGCCGCCTGCCACCCGAGCACCGCCTCGGAAAGGTGTCCGGCTTCAGATTCCGCCCGGGCACCGCGCGCCAGCGACGCGGCCTGGATCTTGTCGAGCGCCGAGATCCGGACCTCCGGACGGAACCCCTTGGGCGTGGAGCGGAACATCTTCACCAGCATCAGGCCACCCGCCAGCACCAGAAACCCCATGACGAACAGAATGGTGCGGGATCCGGTGGGCAACTGGGTGAAATCCACATACCGGTTGCGGGAGCGTCGGAGTCTTGGCTTGGAAGACGGCATGGCGGGGTGGGCTGGGAATCAGAGGCCGGAGGGGGAGCTCATTGGGGGGTTCAGGGCCGGGGTCATCCGGAGAAGCGTGCTTCCGGAACCGGCTTCCAGGATGGCCCCACCCAGAATCGCCGGCAAGAGCACGACCTCGCCCGGCGTGAGGTCCAGGTCACCATCCGGATGCCGGCACCGGACACTGCCGCTTGCGACGGCGAGGACTGCAAACGACCCCGGGGGACGGAACTCGGGCAGCACTCCCCCCTGTTCCAGACGCCATTCGTCCACGTGGAATGCCGCCTCGCGAACCAACGAACGCCGGGACCACCCGGGCTGATGCTCCCAGGGAGCGGCTACCAACTCCGGCGTCACGTCGTCAAAAAGAATGGATCGGAGCGACGCGGCGACATGCAGTTCGCGCGGGCGTCCGTCGAGACCGGTCCGGTTCCAGTCAAAGACCCGGTAGGTGGTGTCAGAGTTTTCCTGGAACTCGAAGACCACCATGCCCGAGCCCAGGGCATGCAGGCGCCCGCTGGGCAAAAACATCGCGTCACCGCGGCGGGGGAACACCGCGTGGAGGCATTCCGTGACCGCGCCGCAGGCGATCCGCTGCTCCAGGGCGCTGCGGGTGACTTCCGGCTTCAGGCCGGCAAAGACCCGCGCCCCGGGCAGCACCTCGGCGAAGTACCAGAGCTCGGTCTTCGGCTCCCCGCCCAACTCGCCGGCACTGTGCGGGTGGGGGTGCACCTGCAGGGAGAGATCCTCCCGGGCATCCAGCAGCTTGATCAGCCACGGAAACCGCTGCCCGGCATCCGGCGGACGCCCCAGCAACTCCTCGCCGTGAACCTCCATCAGCCATCGCAGGTCCCGCCCCGCCAGCGATCCATTGCGGATGACCGACACGTCCCCCGCCCGGTCGCATATCTCCCATGATTCCCCGACCGGAATGTCGGGCGGCAGGGATTTGTTGAAGAGTGCCGCCAGGCGGCGTCCGCCCCAGACCCGCTCCTTGAATCGAGGGAGAAAGGTGAGGGGATACAGGCTCACGCGGCTTGGGCGGCCGGCTCGGCGACGTGACCGAATGCCCGGAACTTGCGGTACCGCGCCTGCAGACGCCCCGCCGCCGGCTGCGTCTTGAGCTCGCGGAGATGCCCCTCCAGGGATTCTCGAAGCCGGGTGGCCGCGGCCGGCGGGTCGTTGTGGGCTCCGCCCAGCGGCTCCGGAACCACGTCGTCCACCAGGCCCAGTTGCCGCAGGTCGGTGGCGGTGATCTTGAGCGCCGCGGCGGCCTTGGGCGAGGCGCCCTTGTCCTTCCACAGGATCGCCGCGCACCCCTCCGGACTGATCACCGAGTAATAGGCGTTCTCGAGAATCACCA
>JAFLEG010000294.1:1616-6086 GCA_017302195.1 Verrucomicrobiota bacterium | reverse complement strand
CGGCAGCGGTCATTTGAGATTCGGTGAGCAGGTGTTGCAGACGGACACGCACGCTGACTTTGGGCCACCGGACGTGCTCGTGATCATGGTGCTCCATGAGCGAGCAAAGCAGGTCGAAATTGTCGCGCTGGTCCGGCGTAAAATCATCCTGCCAGAGCGCCATCGCGTCCGTAATTTCGGAAATGTTGGCGTACTCCGCGGCATCGTGGATCGGCCGAGGCATCAACAGGGCGCAGAGGCCCGCGTACTCTTTGGGCAGGGCGGCGAAGTGGAGTTTGGTCTTGGTGGTTATAGTTCGTCCTTCCATCGGTCCTTGTTGTATTCGGCGTGCGGTAGAAATTGCAGGGTGTACGCGGTCTGATGGTCAAAGTGAATGGCGACAATCAACCGATAGGAGTTGCCGCAGACGTTGAACACGATGACCGGCCGTCGCCTGGCCACCAGCACCTGGCCGGGGCTGGCGTACGCCTGCCGCAGTTCGGCGAGGTTGCGCCAACGGGCGGCCCGCACCGTAACGACCCATGTGGCCAGGAACTTTGCGGCCTTGGGGTAGCGATCCGCGGCCGCCCGCAAGAAGCGCTCCTTGATAAGGTTGCATCGGCTCCCCGCCGGGGACTTCCCAGGGAATCTCCTCGCGACCGCGGGTTGGAGATCGTGAACCCGGCGCACGCGGACTCCGGGCCATTTGCAGTCTGGTGCCCCGACCAGGAATTGAACCTGGATCCTCGGTTTAGGAAACCGCCGCTCTATCCATTTGAGCTATCGGGGCTGCCGGGTGCCGGCATCCTGCCTGACGATTGCCTGGCCGCCAAGTCTGCGAGCCATGAGTCTGCGAGCCATGAGGCCGGGATGGCGGCGTGCGGACAAGGAAAAGGCGCGGGGCCTGCCTGACGGCTTGGCGGGGCCGGCGGCGGGCGGTAGCGTCGCCGCATGCTCCAGGCGATGCGATTCTCCAGTCTGCTGATTGTGGCGGTGTGGCTGGGCGCGACGGTGTTCCTCACCTTCGGGGCGGGGCCGGCCTTTTTCTCGCCCGCGGTGCTGGAGGTCATCCCCCGCTATCACGCCGGGCGGGTGGCGCAGGTGGTGCTGGACTCGTTTTTTGAGTTCCAGTTGGTGTGCAGTTGGCTCGCGGCGGTGCTGGTGCTGGTGGACTGGGCCACCACCGGGCGGCTGCCCCGCAGGTGGGTGCTCGGGCTGCTGGGCCTGCTGCTGGCGCTGGTGCTGGTCGGGGGCACGGTCCTCCAGCCGAAGCTGCGGCGCCTGCACGCGGTGATGTATGCGCCCAACACCTCGCTGGTGCAGAAGGAGGAGGCCGGCAGCCTGTTCCGCCGGTGGCATGGCGTGTCCCAGGTCGGCAACCTGATCGTCCTGGCCGGCGTGGCGCTCTATTTCTGGACGCTGGCAAGCCCGGTGCCGGTGCGCCCGGGGATGATGTATCCTGGCCGGGTGGCCTGAGCCGGGTGGCTTCGGCACTACGCCGTCTCGGCGGCCTTGCGGGTGCGGCGGGTGCGCGCCACGCGGGGGGCGTCGCTCCACAGCCCCTCCAGGTCATAGTGCGCCCGCACGTCGGGCTTCATCAGGTGAACGATGACGTCGAAGAAGTCGGCGACGATCCAGCGCGCCTCGGTGTGGCCGTCGGTGGAGTTCGGACGCAACTGGTGCTCGGAACGGAGGGTTCCAAGAATCTCGGATTCGATGGCCCGCAGGTGGGGTTCGCTGGTGCCGCTGGCGATCACGAAGAAGTCGGTCACCTCAGAAAGCTTCCGCACGTCGAGCACCACGACGTCCTCCGCCTTCTTGTTCTCGGCCAGATCGCGGCACAGCAATGCCAGCTTCTTGGATTCCATTGGCGGGCAGGGTGCCGTTGGCAGGGCGGCGGGACAAGGGGAGAGAGTGGGGAGCCGGCAGGGCCGGCAGGTCTGGGGTCTCGGATCTGGGGTGGGCTGAAAGTGGGGCGAGGGACGAACTGCGCGGACTGTCTGGATTCCCGCGCAGCGAACCCCATCCCTCAACCCTCCCCCCGCGGGGCATTCGGGTCGCCTTCGCCGCGGCGCAGTTGGAAGGGGGCGCTGTTCACCACGCCGAGGATCAGGTCGGAGAATCGGCCATTTCCGGTTTCCAGGTCCTGGACGATCCGCTGCACGGCCGGACGGTCGTAGTACTCCAGTCCGCGCCCCAGCGCGTAGGTGAGCAGCTTCTCGGTCAGGCAGCGGAGGAAGTCCGGTCGCCGCGCCGAGGCCAGGAGGGCGTTCAGTTCGCGGTGATCCGTGAAGGATTCGCCGGTGTTCAGCCTGCCCGAGGGCTCCACAGGATCCTTGCCGTCGGTATCACGCCAGGCGCCGATGCCGTCAAAGTGCTCGAAGGCGAATCCGATGGGGTCCATGCGCTCGTGGCAACTCGCGCAGAGCGGATTCTCCCGGTGCTGTTCCATGCGCAGGCGGAGCGATCCGCGAAGCCGGTCGCCTCCTTCCAGTTCGGGAACCCCCGGCGGCGGGGGAGGGGGCGGTGAGGCCAGCAGGTTCTCCAGGACCCATTTGCCGCGCTTCACCGGGGAGGTGCGGGTGGGATTGGAGGTCAGCGCCAGGATGCTGCCCTGGGTGAGCAGACCCTGCCTGGGAGTGCCGGACAGCGACACCCGGACGAATGCCTCACCCTCGGCACCCGGCACGCCGTAGTGGCGGGAGAGCGTGCCGTTGAGGAAGGTGTAGTCCGCGAGCAGGAAGTCCATCACCGGACGGTCCCCGGTCACGATGTGCTCGAAGAACCGCTCGGTCTCTCCGCGGAGACTGCGACGCAGATCCTCGGTGAATGCCGGGAACTTCTCCCGGTCGGGCTCCAGAAATCCGAGCGTCCGCAGGCCCAGCCACTGCCCTGCGAAGTGGTCGGTCAGCGCCCGGGCTTTTGGATCCCGCACCATGCGGCGCACCTGGGGCTCAAGTTCGGCGCGGAGTCGGCCGCGGTCCGCCAGGTCGAGCAGGGTGTCATCGGGCATCGAGCTCCAGAGGAAGTAAGAGAGGCGCGAGGCCAGGGCGTGTTCGCCGACGCGCCGGATGACTCCGGGATTGTCGGGGTCGGGATGGAGTTCCCCGCGGAACAGGAAATGGGGGGACACCAGCACCGCGGTGAGGGTCTGTCTGGCCGCGGATGCATGGGTGGCCCCGGTTTCGCGGGCCTGACCGTACAGGGTCATCAGCCGGTCGAGTTCGGCGGTAGAGACCGGACGCCGCCAGGCACGGCGGACAAATGCCCCGACGAACTTCCGGGCGGATTCGGCGTCACTGTCGGCAGGACCGCGGTCCATGAATCGTTGGTGGAACACCGGCAGGGGAAGTGCGACGTCGGTCGGGCCGGTCAGGGTCAGGTCGTGGATCCAGAGGTTTCGGTCCTCGGTCACCTCCTCCTGGACGGGACGCTTTCCCGGCCGTTTCCGCTCCACGGTCTTCACCTGGTAGAAGTCATTGACGAAGGCGACGGCCAGCGTGTGGGCGCCGGCCGCGGGAATCGGAACCGTGGCGGCATAGGTTCCCGGTTCGCGGGATCTGGCCTTCACCTCAAAGGACTCCACATCCCGGCCGTTCATCCGCAGCGTCATCCGGGCCGGATCCGGTCCGGCCTGGTCGCCGTGGGCCCGAACCTCCACCGAGTAGCTTCCGGCGGCGGGGGCCTGGATTTCCACCGTCAATTCGCCGTTGGAAGCGAGCCCGCGCATGGGGCCGTTGTCCGCGCCCCCGCGGAGTTGCGAGGCGGCGATCTGGCGTACCGGCGGCGGGCGCGGGCCTTCCACGATGGCGGCATCCATCACCCGCTCCGCTGCGGACAGGTACTTCTCCAGGAGCAGGGGCGGGAGCGAGAGCACGTCGCCGATGTTGTCGAATCCGTATCCCACATCGTCCTCGGGAAAGTCCTCCGCCGGCTGAAACTCCACGCCCACCAGGTCCCGGATGGTGTTGTTGTATTCGGCCCGGTTGAGACGGCGCAGGGTCACCCGGCCCGGATCGGGGCGATCGGGGTCCACCGGGAACAGGGTGCTGTCGAGCCACTGCACCAACTGCTGGCGTGCCGCGGCATCGGGCTGCGGCTTCTTCGCCGGCGGCATCTCGCCGGAGGCGATGACATGCAGCACCCGCTCCCAGAGGCGGCGGTTGGCCAGGAGCGCCGGGGTGTTGGTGAAGGCATCCAGGGCGACATCACCCTTGCTCGCACCGTCCCCGTGGCAGTCCCAGCAGTATTCCCGAAGCACGGGCAGCACTTTGGATTGCAGTCCCACCTCGGCCCGGGCCAGGTCCAGCCGGGGAAGTGCATAGCGCACCCGGTCCTCCCCGGAATTCCGCCATGCCCAAAACATCGCCACCACCACCAGCAGGGCGATGGCGGCGAGGACTCCTCCCAGGATGGATCGGCGAGCATTCAGCCTTCCGAAGGTGACACCAAACCGACGCGTTCGGAAGTCTGGAAGCGGCGCCCCGGGCG
>JAFLEG010000294.1:0-1606 GCA_017302195.1 Verrucomicrobiota bacterium | reverse complement strand
AAGAGAATGCCGCAAGGAGGACGCCGCAGAATCGTGGAGTGCGCGGAGGAGAACCAACTCAGGTGCTCCAAGGATCGGCTTCCTCCGCCTGAAAACTGAAAACCAGGAACTGAAAACTTCCCTATGCCAATGCCCCCAGACGGGGCTTGAGCGCCACAAGGTCCGGATCGTGGGAGGCCATGCGGCGGATCCGATCCGGACCGGCGATGCGGGTCGCCTGCAGGAGCCAGTGCCAGGCGTCCTCGAGCTGATCCTGCTGCGCGCAGTAGCAGGCCAGGTTGTAGGGGATGACGCCCTCCCGCGGGAAACGCGCCGCTGCCGGGAGCAGCAACCGGAAGGCCTCCGCAAGGCCACCGTCCGGCCGCCGCCGTGCGGCATAGGCGCGGTGAATCCAGGCGCCGGAGTCCTCGGGGTGGCAGGCCACATGCCGCTCGGCGGTCTCGAATGCCGCCGTCCAGTCGCGATGGTGCGCATGGATGGCAAACTCGGCCTCCAGCACCGGAGGTTCGCGGCGGAGGACTTCGGGAATGGCGTTGAATTCGCCGCGCGCCTCCTCCGGCAGTCCCAGGGCAAGCCATCCCTCGATCGCGTTCAGACGATGCTGGTGGGGCGGGGGCAGGGGCGTCACTCGGGGGAGGGATCCTGGACTCCGGTCAGTTGAGGACGAATGTGGCGTCCGGACTGTCGAGACGCACCACCTCGGGAATCTTCCGTCCCGCCGATGCGGCGGCCGTCCACCCACAGTTCGGCGTCCTCACCGGCGGTCAGTTGAAACCGCACCGGGCCGGCGGTGGTGGTGCGGACTTCGGTGGCGGCGAAGACGCCTAGCCGCGAGGTCCAGGCCTGGCCCTTGGTGAGGTCGTTGACCAGCGATCGGGGCAGCGTGCCGTTGACCAGGGAATAGGTGGCAATCCAGCGCTTGTCTTCCCAGGGCGCCTGGAGTGGCCACAGCTCCGTTCCGGACTGGGCGTCGGTGTGCACCGTCTGACCGATCCGCCACCGTCGGGCCACGCCGCCCTTGGAGGCGTCGAAGTCACCGGGTTTGCCCAGGCGGCTGAGGAAGGCGACGAGGTCCAGTTGCTCCTGCTCGTTGAGCGGATCCAGCAGGCCTCCGGGCATGAGGGAGAGCGCGCCCTGTTCCCGCCGCTCGATGTCGGCCTTGGGCACCGAGACCTCGGCGCCAGCGGCGTTGCGCAGGACGAGGTGCTCCGGGGTCTCCCGGGCCAGGGTGCCGGTCAGCTCCGAGCCGTCGCGCATCGAGACCACGACGCTGTGATAGCCCTCCTTGATCTTGGCGTTGGGCAACAGCAGCGATTCCACCAGGTAGTCCGCCGGCGCGCTGGCCCCGATGCTGGTGAGGTCGGGACCCACCTGGCCGCCGGCGCCCCCGATGCCGTGACAGCTCAGGCAGGCAAGGTCGTTGCGGCGGTAGAGCAGCTCCCCGCGCACCGGATCGCCCTGCGCCGTGGCCCGGGTCGCCAGGTCGCGGATCAGTTCGCCGCCGGCGGCCGCCGGATCGGCGGTCAGCCCGGCGCCGCGGGCCAGGGCCAGGACCAGATCCAGGTCGCTGCGGCCTCCCTCGCGGGCCACCCGCATGCCGGCGCGG
>JAFLEG010000293.1 GCA_017302195.1 Verrucomicrobiota bacterium | reverse complement strand
CAGAAGGCCCTCGAAGGACAACACCGTTGGATCGAAAGTGACCTCGATGGCCTCGGCATGGCCCGTGCGCCCGGTGCAGACCTGTTCATAGCCGGGATCCGGGGTGGTGCCTCCGGTGTATCCGACCCGTGTATTCAACACCCCGGGAATCTTGCGAAGGATCTCCTCCATGCCCCAAAAGCATCCGCCGGCGAGGACGGCGCTTTCGGTGGAGGTCGGCCGCGCGTCGAGCAGTCCGGCGTCGCGGAAGGCACCGAGCAGATGTCCATAACCCTCCGCCGCCATGTCTGCGATGGGAACGAACCGGAGGGCGGCTGAGTTGATGCAGAAGCGGAGGCCGTCCGGTCCCGGGCCATCCTCGAACACATGCCCCAGGTGCGAATCGGCTTTGGGCGAGCGCACCTCGGTCCGGACCATCCCATGCGCACGGTCCACCGTTTCGACGATGGGGACGCCGGGCGCCGGACGGGTGAAGCTGGGCCAGCCGGTGCCCGAGTCGAACTTGTCGAGGGAGAGGAACAGGGGTTCGCCGGAAATCACGTCCACATAGAGCCCCGGCTCCTTGTGATCCCAGTAGGCGTTTCGGAAAGGCGGCTCGGTCCCGCACTGCTGGGTGACCTGGAACTGTTCCGGTGTGAGTCGCCGGCGCAGGTCTTCGGCGGACGGCTTGGATTCGTTCATGGAGGACAAAGGGAGGACAGTCGGTGGTGATCGCCAGTTGGCGACACCGGCGGAGGAAAGTCCTCCGGGAGCTGGGACGCAAGCCGCCGTCGGTCAGGCTGGGCCCTCTCTCGAGCCGCCTCGCCGCTTCACCCCGGCAATCCCGCGGTTCACCCCTCCGGACCTTGCCTCGCCCGGGGAGGCGGTGGTTAGTTGTGGGGTCACGCCACCATGATGCCGACTCCCCCCGATGCTGCCCCGGTGCGCCGCAAGTATGTCCGGTCCGTCGGTCCGCGGCTCCGCGTGCTTCTCGGATTCATCTTCGCCCTCTTCGCCCTGCTGGGCGCCAACTCGGCGTATCTCAGCAGCATCACCTTCCTGAACTGGCTGGATCGCGATCGCGGGGTTTCGTACGAAAACTACTTCTACCAGTTCCAGTTTCTCGCCCATCTCGGCCTTGGGCTCCTGATCGTGCTGCCGGTCATCGTCTTCGGCATCCTGCACATCCGGAACGCCCATGATCGTCCGAACCGCCGCGCCGTCCGGATCGGCTACGCCCTGTTCGCCGCGGCGCTGGTGCTCCTCTTCACGGGCATCGCCCTGATGCGCATCGAGGGCTTCGTGCTCAAGAATCCCAACCTGCGCTCGGCCAGCTACTGGGCGCACGTCATCACCCCGGTGCTCTGCGTGTGGCTTTACATCCTCCACCGCATCGCGGGACCGAGGATCCGGTGGCGTCTGGGGCTCGGGTGGGCGGTGGCGGTCGGCCTGGTGGTGGTCGCGATGGTGGCCCTGCACCGGCACGACCCGCGCCTGTGGAATGTCCAGGCACCCAAGGAGGGGGAGAAATACTTCCATCCCTCCAGCGCGCGGACCGCCAGCGGCAATTTCATCCCGGCGGCGACGCTGATGAACAACGACTACTGCCTCCAGTGCCATCCCGACAGCTACAAGTCCTGGTTCCATTCCTCCCATCACTTCAGCTCCTTCAACAACCCGCTCTATCTCTTCAGCGTCAACGAGACCCGCCAGGTGTCGCTGCAGCGCGACGGCAATGTGCAGGCCTCCCGGTGGTGCGCCGGATGCCATGATCCGGCCCCCTTCTTCAGTGGCGCGTTTGACGATCCGAAGTTCGACATGACCAACCACCCCACCGCGCTGGCGGGGATCTCCTGCACGGTCTGCCATTCCATCGTCTCCCTGCAGGGCGGGCACCAGGGCACCGTCGGCAACGGCAACTACACCATCGAGGAGCCGATTCACTATCCGTTCGCCTTCGAGCCCACCAACTCCTTCCTGTTCTTCCTCAACAAGCAGCTCGTGAAGGCCAAGCCGGCCTTCCACAAGCAGACCTTCCTCAAGCCGCTCCACAAGACGGCCGAGTTCTGCTCCACCTGCCACAAGGTGGGCATTCCGCATGCGGTCAACCACTACAAGGAGTTCCTGCGCGGCCAGAACCACTACGACACCTATCTGCTGAGCGGCGTGTCCGGGGGGAATGCCCGCGCCTTTTACTATCCCGACCAGGCGAAGCTGAACTGCGCCGAGTGCCACATGCCCTATCAAAAGTCGGACGAATTCGGCGCCCGGTTCCACGGGACCAATGACTTCCTGGCGCTGCACGATCACCTGTTTCCCGCCGCCAACACCGGGTTGGCGGACATCCTGGGGTTTGAGGATGCGGTGAAACGTCATCAGGCCTTCCTGAAGGACTGCGTCCGGGTGGACCTCTTCGGGGTGAGGTCGGGCGGGACCATTGACGGACCGCTCACCGCACCGCTGCGTCCGCAGGCGCCCAAGCTCCGGCGGGGACAGACCTACCTGATCGAGGCCGTGGTGCGGACGCTCCGGCTGGGGCATCCGCTGACCCAGGGCACGGTGGATTCCAACGAGCTCTGGGCGGACGTGACGGTGAAGGATCCGGAGGGCCGGGAGGTGGGGCGGAGCGGCGGGCGCGGCGCGTTTGGAGAGGTGGACCCGTGGGCCCATTTCATGAACGTGTACATGCTGGACAAGGAGGGCAACCGCGTGGACCGGCGCAATCCCCAGGACATCTTCACCCCGCTCTACAACAACCAGATCCCGCCCGGTGCCGCCCACGTGCTGCATTACAAGCTCACCGTGCCCGACCATCAGATTGAACCCCTGACGGTGGAAGCCCAGGTGCTGTATCGGAAGTTCGACACCATCTACATGAACTACGTGTACGGGAAGGGGTACACCAACGGACGTCCCTTCCAGGTCACCAACGACCTGCCCATCACGGTGCTGGCCAGCGACCGGATGACCTTCGAGATCGAGGGGGCGGCGGCGTCCGGGGCGACCAATGCCCCTTCGGCGATTCCGGAATGGCAGCGCTGGAACGACTACGGCATTGGCCTGTTTCTCAAGGGAGACAAGGGCAGCGAAAAGGGTGAGCTGGTGCAGGCGGCGCGGGCCTTTGGCGAGGTGGAGCGCCTGGGGCGTGCCGACGGGCCGCTCAATCTGGCCCGGGTGCATTTCAAGGAGGGGCGCCTCAATGATGCCGTGGCCGCGCTGCAGCGGGCCAACGACACCAACCGGTTCAATCCGGCCGGCAACCGCTGGACCATCGCCTGGCTGAATGGACTGGTGAACAAGCAGAACGGCTATCTCGACAAGGCCATCGCGGAGCTCACCAGCATCCTGGAGGACCGGTATCCGGAACTGGACCGGCGGCAGTTCGACTTCAGCCGTGATTATGAGGTGATCAATGAGCTGGGGCAGACCCTCTACGAGCGGGCCAAGGCCGAGCGGGGGAATCCGGAGCGGCAGCGGGAGTTCCTTCAGGCGGCGGTGCGGCGGTTTGAGGATACCCTCAAGATTGACACCGAGAATGTGACCGCCCACCACAGCCTGTCGCAGCTCTACGCCCAGCTCGGGGATCCGGTGAAGGCCGCCGAACATCGGGCGCTGCATGAGAAGTACCGCATGGACGACAACGCCCGGGACCGGGCGGTCGCGGCGGCCCGGCTCCGGGATCCCGCCGCCGATCACGCCTCCCAGGCCATCGTGATCTATGACCTGCAGCGACGCCTGCCCACGATGAATGCCGTCGCCGCCGGACGGGCAGGGGAGCGCCGTTGATCCTCGGAGTTTTCCTCAGACCCGATTCTCTGACCCTGCCGCATGAAGACCCCCGACCCGCGTCCCGACGATTCCGAGGAACTGGTGTATGCCGATGACGCCACCGTCGGCAGGGCGTTTCGGATTTCTCTGATCCTGCTGGTGGTGCTGGTGGTGGTTGGCGCGGGGGCCTACATCTGGTTGCGTCCAAAGAAGGCGGCCCCCAAGGCACAGGTGACGCCGCTCGCGGCTCCGGTGGCGGCGGCGCGTCCTGTGGAGCCGGCTCCCCAGGTTCCCTTTGCCGACATCACCGCACCGGCGGGCATCACCTTCCGGCATGCCAACGGCGCCTTCGGCGAGAAGCTGCTGCCGGAGACCATGGGCAGCGGGGTGGCCTTCTTCGACGCCGATGGCGATGGCGATTCCGACCTGCTGTTCGTGAACGCCACGGACTGGCCCGGCCGTCCGGGGTCCGGCGCGAAGCCTCCGACCTCGGCGCTGTACCGCAACGAGGGCGGGGGGCGGTTCACCGACATCACCGCGGGTTCCGGACTCGATGTCCCCCTCTATGGCATGGGCGCCGCCACCGGGGACTATGACAACGATGGTCGGACCGATGTGCTGCTCACCACCGTGGGCGGGGCCCGGCTCTTTCACAATGAAGGGGGCGGGAAGTTCCGCGATGTCACGGCGGCCGCGGGCGTGGGAGGGGATCCCAGGGATTGGAGCACCGCCGCGGCCTTCTTCGACCTCGACAACGACGGCGACCTCGATCTGTTCGTCGGCAACTACGTCCAGTGGTCCCGCGACATTGACGCACAGGTCGGCTACAAGATTGACGGCACGCAGCGGGCCTACGGTCCCCCCATGAATTTCCGCGGCGCCTTTCCCCGCCTGTACCGCAACGAGGGCGGCGGCCGGTTCACCGACATTTCCGCAGCCTCCGGGGTGCAGGTGAAGAATCCCTCCACCGGAGTGCCCATGGCCAAGACCCTGGGCGTTGCGCCGATGGATGTGGACGGCGATGGATGGATGGATCTCGCCGTGGCCAACGACACCGTGCAGAACCTGATGTTTCGCAACCGTCACGACGGCACCTTCGAGGAGGTGGGCGCGCTGAGCGGCTTTGCCTTCGACAGCTATGGCAATGTCCGCGGCGCCATGGGCATTGACGGCTGCCGCTTCACCAAGGACGGCAAGATCGGCTTCGCCATCGGCAACTTTGCCAACGAAATGACCGCCCTGTGCGTGGCCCAGGACACCCCCGGCGGCACGGCGCATCCGCTATTCTCCGACGAGGCGATCGCGTGGGGGATCGGCGGGCCGAGCCGCGACCCGCTCAAGTTCGGCATCTTCTTCTTCGATTATGACCTGGATGGGCGCCCGGACCTGCTGAGCGTCAACGGCCACCTGGAGGAGGCCATTGGCAAGATCCAGAACGGACAGCAGTACCAGCAGCCGGCCCAGTTGTTCTGGAATGCCGGCGACGCCGGGTTCACGCCGGTGACGGCCGGGCAGTCGGGACCGGACCTCTTCCGTCCGATCGTGGGCCGGGGCAGCGCCTATGCGGACGTGGATGGCGACGGGGACCTGGACGCCGTCTTCAGCCAGGTGGCGGGAGCGCCGCTGCTGCTGCGGAATGACCAGGCGCTGGGGAACCACTTTGTCCGCCTGAAACTGGTCGGCACCCGGTCCAACCGCGACGCCGTCGGCGCGCGCATCAAGCTCACCGCCGGCGGACAGACCCAGTGGCGCGACGTGGCCTCGACCCGGAGCTATCTCAGCGCCAGTGAACTCCCGGTGACCTTCGGACTCGGCAAGGCCGACCGCGTGGAGTCCGTCGAGATCCTCTGGCCCAGCGGCGTCCGGCAGATCCTGACCGACGTGCCCGTGGACCGCCTGACCGTCATTGAGGAGCCGAAGCAGTAGCCCTTGCTTGGTTGGGTCGCGTTCCACCACGACCCCATACAAATCCGCAGTGCTTGTGGAGGAACCACGCGCATCGTGGGAAGCGCCAGCGCGCAACCCTCCCCCGTTTCCCGCAGCGACTCCCCGCGCGCAGCGGGAGAATATGGGGTCGTGCAGAAGCCCAACCCTACCAAACGTTGGTAGGGTCGCGTTCCACCCGCGACCCCATTCAAATCCGCAGCGCCCATGCATGGACGATGGGGATCGCGGGGAGCACCCCCGCGCAATCCTCCCCGTGTTCCCCGCGGCAACTCCACGCGCCTGTCGTGGGAGGCTACGGACGTGCAGGAGCCCATCCCTACCAAGGTTTGTTGGGATGACTCCCGGTCATCTATGCCTCAACCCACCTTCGCGTCTTTGCGTCTTTGCTGTTCCACCCTCACGCCTT
>JAFLEG010000292.1:5122-6105 GCA_017302195.1 Verrucomicrobiota bacterium | reverse complement strand
CGGATCCGGTCGCCCGGACCGTCTGGCAGATCGGCACCGACGACAATCCGGCGGTGCTGCCCTACAACCCGCACGGCGAGTTCACCACGCAGAACGGACGCAACGACCCGGCGCCCGGCGCGGTCACCCGCGTGCCCGGAGACCCGATCTACGACGCCAATCCCGCGGCCAATCCGGTGGCCGACGACGACTTCTATTTTGCGGGCCAATATCCTTCGGGCTTCAACAGCCTCCCCGGTGTGTTGTCCGTGCCCAACGACGAACCGGCCATCGCCTGGGAGCGTGGCCACACCGCGGGCGACCGCTTCAAGCGGGCCCACTGGAATCTCTCCGCGGGCCACCTGGTGACCGGGGCCCGGTTCCGGCTGAGCGTGGAGTTCGCCACCGGTGGATTCAGCCTGGATGGCGTCACGCAGCCCGGATTCGGAACCCACAACATGGAAATCTGGTTCCGGAACGGAAACGGAGGATCCACCCCGCTGCGGGTGGAGACCATGACCGGGCCCACGGAGGTCGTGCTGGAGTTCTCCGCCGCTTCGGTCGGCGCCACCCTGGGGGCCAACACGCTGGAGATCATCCGCACCGGCCCCACGGCGCCCGGCATGGCGATCTGGATCCGCTACGACTATCTGCGGCTGGAATGGCTGCCTCCGGCAACGGCCGGCGGGTCCTCCATCGCGGCCCTCTCTGCCGGTCCGGCCGGCCGATCCGCCATCGGCGCCTTCGCGGCGGGATCTGCCAGCGCCGGCGTTGGCGCCCTCCGGGGTGGCGCCCGGCCGGTGGACGGACTCACCTACGCCACGCTGTCCTACGATCTTTCGGACCCGGCCCCGGAGAATCTCCGTCCTGTGGTGGAGGTCTCCCGCGATCTGGTGCGCTGGGATGAGGCGGAAGTCCTGGTGCTGTCGGATGAGGTGCGGGACGGACGCCGCTGGCGCACCGTGCAGGACCGCGTCCCGGCAGAGGTCGCCGGCCCCCGCTAC
>JAFLEG010000292.1:0-5101 GCA_017302195.1 Verrucomicrobiota bacterium | reverse complement strand
GCCTGCGGTGGATCACGGACACCGAGGCATCGGCCTTCTAAGTAGAAGGCATGCGACCCCACGGGGTGGGGAGTGTGCAGACCCCGCACGAACACCGTCCTGTGGGAATCCAGAACTTGATTCTCAGGGCCGTCCGGTACCCCCGCCGGTTCGGGCATGCCGGATCAAGGTGCCAGGGTGAAACCCTTGAGGCGGGCGACGGCGTGCAACGACAATGAGGGGATCACGACCATCGTCAGGCTCAGCAGCATCGCCAACGAGCAAACCACCCGGTTCCCTCCATTCTTGAATGCGGAGAGGGTGTTGAGCACGGACCCGCAGGCCAGCGTGAGCGCGCTCATGAAGACGTAGAGGGCCCAGCCCATCGGACGGATGGACCCCCCTGCCGGAACGGTGAAAAACGGCGCCGCCTGCACCACCAGCCATATCAGTCCCAGCACCGGCAGCAGCAGCGGCTGAAAGCGACCCGTTCTGGGCGCACCCATCCCCACTCGGCGCCAAATGAGCAGGGCCAGCAGGGCGGTCCCGAGCATGAAGCTGAACCCGGACAAAAGCCTCAGCGGCAGTATCACCAGGTCCAGAATCGCCCCTGCCGGCCCGGGAAGTGACTCGGCGAATGTCTCCAATCCGGTGAGGGGATCCCTCGGGACAAAGGAGGCCGCGGAAAGCAGGAGAGCGAGGACAGCCATCACCGGCTCGATGCGAGAATTCCTTGGCATGGCGGGACGGGGATCCGGACGAAGCGCCTTCTGAATGATCCTGGGTAGCGGAGGGCTTCGGCACTCGCAAACACTGAAACGGGACCGGGGGTTTTGCGGGGCGCATTCCACCACGCGCGCGGGGCGAACCTCCGGTAAACGGTGGGGCCTCGAGGTCCCGCGACCTCCTCCGCGGTCACGCGCACGGCTCGGCGGAAGACCCACCCGAGGGCAGGTTGCCCTGAGTCACTGGGTCCCGTGTGATCCGGCCGTGCTCCGTGGTGGGATCACCCGGGTACTTTGGGGTCTTCCGAGGCCGCGGCGGCCAATGCCTCCCCGAGGGGCACCTCGACACGGATTCGGAGTCCGTGCGGCTTCAGGGAGGAGACCTCCAGCTCACCCCCGAGCATCCGCGCCCGGGCCCGCATGCTGGTCATGCCCAGCCCCGCGGAGTCAGGCACGGCCAGCGCTCCGGTGGGCAATCCCCGGCCGTCATCCTCGACCAGCAGCACCACCCGGTCGGCGCCCTCGTGCAGCCGCACCGCCGCCTTGGTGGCCCCGGAATGCCGGGCGATGTTGGTCATCGCCTCCTGGCAGATCCGGAAGAGGTGGGTCTCCACCTCCTCGGGAAACCGCCGCTCGGTGTTGGAGTGGTAGGCCACTTCGATGTTCAGGCGCTCGGCGGACTTCAACGCCAGCCAGCGCAGGCCGGCATGGAGTCCCAGATCGTCCAGAACCACCGGCCGCAGCAACTGGGACAGCTCGCGCACGTTGCGGATGGATTCGTCCACCAGGGCCAGGCAGTCCCCACGCACCGCCTCGAGATACTGGTGACGCTCCGGGATGAGATTGGAGCGCAGGGCGGCCAGGGACTGTCCCAGCTCGTCGTGCAGTTCATGCGAAAACCGGCGCGCGGCCTCCTCCTGGGTATGCAGCATGTGGCGCGAGACCCGGTTCAGCTCGTCGGTCTGCCAGCGCATGATCCGGAGCGTGCGGTTGACGAACCCCATGGTCACCAGGGCGCAGATCACCGACAGCCCGAGGCCGAGGCCCAGCAGCCAGGTGGCCCGGTCCCCGAGGTTCTTGGACTGGCGCTCGATGTCATGCTCCATCGCGGTGAGCCGGCGGGAGCTGGCGTTGATGATGCTGTCCACCAGCCGCAGCATCTTCTCGTGGTGCTCGAACAGCGGCCGGATCACCTTGCGCGTATAGGGACCACCGCCACCGAACACCCGGTGGGCCTCCTGGGTAAACAGGCCCATCTGGGTGTCCAACTCCCGCCACAGGTCGCGATGCGGCGAGTTCTGCTCCTCCTGAAGAAGCTGCGCAATCTGGCGCCGGGTGTCGTCAAGCTGGTCCAGCAGGCCGGCCTGGGTCTCGGGGGACAGCTCCCGCTGCATGGCCGGGTGCAGCAACTGGGCCATGGCCGTTTCCTCGGCCTGCACGTCGTGCACCAGGCGGGCGATGTCGAGCTGGTCGTGGGTCATCTGCGCGACGGTGGACCGGATCCGCCGGCTGTGGCGCACCGCGACGGTGGCGGCGACGCCGAGCAGCAGGATGACCAGGATGAACCCGACGGCGAGTGTCCGCTGGATGCCCCGTTCCTCAAACTTTGGGATGCGAAGGGCCATGGCGTCCGGGGCGGCTCAACTGATCAGCCCCTTGCGCAGCGCAAACCGGACCAGCTCGGCGACGGAGTGCAGATTGAGCTTCTCCATGATGCGTCCGCGGTGCGCCTCGACGGTGTACACGCTGAGGTTCAGGGCGGTGGCGATCTCCTTGTTGGTGCGGCTCTCGGCGATCATCTGGAGCACCTCGCGCTCGCGCGGCGACAGGAGGTCCACCGGATCGGTGACATGGCGCCGGTAGTCCTCAATCACCGCATCGCTCACCCCCGAGCTCAGCCACCCGTTGCCCTGGGCCACGGCGCGCACCGCCGCCAGGAAATCCTGCTCACCGCTGTCCTTCAGCAGATACCCCTTGGCGCCCGCCCGCAGGGTTTCCCGCACATAGACCGCGTCCTTCTGCATGGAAAGCGCCAGCACCCGGATGCCCGGGTGATTCCGCGTGATCTGACGGGTGGCCTCGATGCCGTTGAGCTCCGGCATCGCGATGTCCATGACCACCAGTTGGGGCTTGAGCGCGGCGGCCATCTCGACGGCCTGACGTCCATTCGAGGCCTCGCCCACCACCTCCAGATCGCGCTGCGCCACCAGGATCATGCGGAAGCCGTTGCGGACCACCGCGTGGTCGTCGGCCAGCAGAATCCGGATACGGTGGCTTTCCAGGGAGGGCATGCCTCCGGAGACCATAGGCCGGGGCCGGTCCCCGAGGCAACGTGCCTCGCCCGGGTCGGCTGTTCGAACGATCGGAGGATTCAGCACGTGCTAAGGCCCGGATGTCGCCCCTTCCCCGGCGTGCGGCGTCACCTCGCGCGCCTCGACCACGCCGCCGCCCAGGGCCCGGTAGGCCTGCACCGCGGCGAGCAGCCGCGTCTGCTGGATCTCCACCAGCTCCATCCGGGCCTCGAGGGCCTCGCGCTGGGTGAGCAGGACTTCGGTGTAGTCCGCGCGGGCCGAGTCGAACAGCAGGGAGGAGAGAGACACCGAGTCGGCGAGGGCGGCGGCCTGCTTCGACTTCAGCTCGTAGCCCTGTCCGACGTTGCGGATCCGCGACAGCTCGTTGACCACCTCCACATACGCTTTCAGGACCGTCTGCTGGTATTCGTACACCGCCGCGACCTGACGCGCCGAAGCGCCCTTGAAGGCGGCCCGGATGGCGCTGCGGTTGATCAGGGGGCCGACCAGGTTGGCGGCGGCGCCGTAGAGCATGTTCTCCTTAGCAAAGATCGGGGAACCGAAGGTGAAGGACTCCAGTCCCACGGCGGCCGAGATGCTGAGTGCCGGATAGAAGCGTGCCCCCGCCGCCTTCACCTCGAGTCCCGAGGCGGTCAGCTCCAGCTCGGCCTGACGCACGTCCGGACGGTGCCGCAGGAGGTCCGAGGGAATGCCGGCATCCAGGGCCGCCAGCATTGCCGGATCGAGTCCGTCGGAACTCCGGCGGACCGGCTGCGGGTACCGTCCCGCCAGCACGTTGAGCCGGTTCTCGGTCTCGGTGATCTGCTGGCGGATGCCGAACAGGCGGCTGCGGTTCTTCAGCACCTCGGCCTCAAAGCGCCGCACGGCCAGCTCCGTCACCCGGCCCGCCGCCTTCTTGAGACGGACGGATTCCAGGGCCTTCTCCTGGACGTCCACCATGCGCTCGACGATGCCGAGGAGGGCGTCGAGCGAGATCAGTTCGTAGTAGGAGGCGGCGATTTCGGACACCAGGCGGGTCACGGCAAAGTTCCGTCCCGCCTGTGTGGCGAGATACCGCTGGACCGCCGCGTCCCGCTCGTTGCGGAGCTTCTTCCAGATGTCCACCTCCCACTCAAACTCGGCGGCGACGGCGTAGTTCGGCAGAGGTTCGGGATTCTCCTTACCGGGCTCGATCTCGATCTGGTCCTCTACGGCGCCCTGCAGCGTGTTGCGCGAGGGCTTCTCCGCGCCGGCGCCGCCGCCGAGGGTGACAAATGGAAACAGCGCGCCCTTCCGACCTCCGACCTCGGCCCGGGACGCCGCAACCTCCTGGAGAAGGATGTGCAGCTCCTGATTGTTGGTCAGCGCGGTTGAAATAAGCTCGGCCAGGGCGGGATCCCGGAAGAACTCGCGCCACCCCAAAACGGTGCCGTTGGTGGCCCCGGTCACGCCGGGGAACTGGTCCGGCAGCGGCGGGGTGCTGGACGGCAGCGGATCCGGCTTCGGGGTGAGACAGCCGGGAGCCACCGCAAGGATCGCGGTGGCGAGGGCGGTGAGGAGAAATTTGGAGGCGTTCGGCATGGCGCGTTTCATTCCCGTTCGGGGACCTCGCTGAGCGGGAGCTCATCCTCGTCCGGCAGCAGCTTGCGGCGCCCGGCGAGCGTGGCGAAGACGTAGTAGAGGCCCGGGATCACCACCACGCCCATGAGCGTGCCCAGGAGCATGCCACCTGCGGCGGAAGCCCCGATGGTCCGGCTGGCGATGGCTCCCGCCCCGGAGGCCCGGAGCAGCGGGATCATGCCCGCGATGAAGGCGAAGGAGGTCATCAGGATCGGACGAAACCGCGCCTTGGCACCCTCGATCGCGGCGTCGAGGACGGCGGCCCCCTGGCTGTGGCGCTGGGCGGCAAACTCCACGATCAGGATCGCATTCTTGCCCAGCAGGCCCACCAGCATGATGAGTCCCACCTGGGCGTAGATGTCGTTGTCCAGTCCCATGGACTTCAGCAGCAGGAAGGATCCCATCACGCCGACCGGCAGGGACAGGATCACCGCCAGGGGCAGCAGGAAGCTCTCGTACTGTCCGACCAGCACCAGGTACACGAAC
>JAFLEG010000291.1 GCA_017302195.1 Verrucomicrobiota bacterium | reverse complement strand
TGCGGGGCCTGAAGCAGGAAGGGCTCGGGGCTCAGTGCGAGAACGGAAGACAGGACTTGATCTTGTACACATCCCGCGGGCTGAGTTCCTTCCACTCGCCGAGGCGACGGCGGCGCTTGGCGCTCTTGCCGGAGAGCAGGTGGCGGGTGCCGGAGTGCCGGGCCATCACCTTGCCCTTGGCGCTGATCTTAAAGCGCTTGGCGACCGATTTCTTGGTCTTGATTCCCTTGGGACGTCGCATAATTGGCCTCGAAAGTTGCTCGTTAAAGAGCGCGGAGCATAGGGAGCGAGTCATTCACTGCAAGCGGAATCCCCATCGGGATGAGGTTGTCGCGGCACCGGAGGTGCGTCACCCGCCCCCCGTTCATCCCAAAGCGCCCATGGGGACCGCATGCCCAACACCGCTTTGGCGTGCGACGCGGGGGAGGGAGGGGAATGAATGCCTGACTCGCGGCCTCCCCCTCGCGGCAAGGCGGCGTCTCCGCTGCGCTCCCAAGACCCACGCCGCCCGTCGGTGAGGGACCTGTGAACAAGGGGAAACAACTTCCTCTCGCTCCGAGAGCGCCCTACCCCAGAATGCCTGTTCCATTCCGAGGGTTTCGCGACGATTCGGCGGCATTTCCTGGGGATTTCGCTCCCGGTCGAGAATCCAAAAGAATGCACTTGCAGACGCTACCGGTGGGGTCAATCTCGTCCCCCACCCACAATAGATTGGGTGGTGACCGCTCATCGGTTAACTCGTTTTTTGCCCAGCTTGACCTGTTTTTGGTGGACCGATGCGTGACGTGCCCGTGGGGGATTTCGTCGTTGCGAAGGTCGGCCAGATTCGTTCGCACACCCAACCCCTCCCTAGCCATGATTGACGCCCAAGATGCGGTCGTGTCGCCTGCTCCCATGAAGAAAAGCGCCCGCCGCGGATCCCAACTCCTGCCCACCGCCTCACGGCGCCCGGCCACCCGAGCCGCCTCGCGCCCGGCGGCACCGTCCCGCACCTCCAGGAAGACTGCGCCCGGACGCCTTCCGGTGGATCGGGTGTTCAGCCAGCCCGGGGTCAATCCCTTCGATCAGATCGAGTGGGAGCGTCGGACTGCGGAAATCACCGATGATTCGGGGAAGGCGGTGTTCAAGCAGGAGGGGGTGGAGGTGCCCAAGTCCTGGTCCGTGCTGGCGACCAAGGTGGTCTGTTCCAAGTATTTTTATGGAGATCCGGCCAAGTCGGAGCGCGAGCAGTCGGTCCGGCAGTTGATCCACCGGGTCACCCGCACCATTGCCGACTGGGGCATCAAGGACGGATACTTTTCCAGGGAGGACGGGGAAGTTTTCTACGACGAACTGACCTGGTTGTGCCTCAACCAGCACGGCGCCTTCAATTCGCCGGTGTGGTTCAATGTGGGCCTGTACCACCAGTATGGCGTTGGCAAGCACAGCGACCGCGGCAACTGGTTTTGGGATCCCAAGTCCCGGGAGGCGCGCCGCGCCGACACCCAGTACGAGTATCCGCAGGGCAGTGCCTGCTTCATCCAGTCTGTGCAGGACAACATGGAGAGCATCATGGAACTCGCGTATGCCGAGGCGATGCTCTTCAAGTACGGCTCCGGCACCGGCACCGATCTCACCCCGATCCGGTCCAGCAAGGAGAAGCTGAGCGGTGGCGGACGCCCCAGCGGGCCCATGAGCTTCCTCAAGGTCTATGACCAGGTGGCGAACGTGGTGAAGTCGGGCGGCAAGACCCGGCGGGCGGCCAAGATGAACACCATCCGCGACCTCCACGGGGATGTGGAGGAGTTCATCACCGCCAAGGCGAAGGAGGAGCGCAAGGCCTGGGCGCTGATCGAGCAGGGCTACGACGGCTCCTTCAACGGCGAGGCCTACGGTTCGGTGATGTACCAGAACGAGAACCTGTCGGTGCGGGTGTCCGACGAGTTCATGCAGGCGGCCCTCGACGGGCGGGAGTGGTGGACGCGGTCCACGACCACCGGCAAGCCGCTGGAGAAGAAGGACGCCAGCCACCTGCTCGATCTCATTGCCGACGGCACCTGGGTCTGCGGCGACCCCGGACTCCAGTACGATGGAGCCATCCAGAAGTGGCACACCTGCAAGGGCACCGAGCCGATCCACTCCACCAACCCCTGCTCGGAGTACGTCTTCCTGAACAACACCGCCTGCAACTTGGCGTCGCTGAACCTGATGAAGTTCAAGAAGGCCGACGGCACCTTCGACGTGGAGCGCTTCAAGGCGGCGGTGCGCATCTACATCACCGCCCAGGAGATCCTGGTGGACAACGCCAGCTATCCCACCCGTCAGATTGCCGAGAACTCCCACATCTTCCGCACCCTGGGGCTGGGCTACGCCAACCTCGGCTCGCTCTGCATGAGCTATGGCCTGGCATATGACTCGGATGAAGGCCGGGCGCTGGCCGGGGCGATCACCGCCATCATGACGGGGCATGCCTACGAACAGAGCGCCGCGATCTCCCGCATCCTGGGACCCTTTGCCGGCTACCGGGACGCCCGGTGCGCCGGCGTGGACAAGCCCGTCCAGCCGGACAACACCGCCAGCATGCTCGGCGTGATCCGCCAGCACCGCGATGCCGTGGAGGAGATTCAGCCCAGCCGCGACTTCGCCTTCCTCAAGGACGAGGCACGACGCGTATGGGACAGCGCCCTGGCACTGGGCCGCTCCCATGGTTACCGCAATGCCCAGGTCACCGTGCTGGCCCCCACCGGCACCATCGCCTTCCTCATGGACTGCGACACCACCGGCGTGGAGCCCGACATCGCGCTGGTGAAGTACAAGCTGCTGGCCGGCGGCGGCATGCTGAAGATCGTCAACCGCACCGTGCCCGAGGCGTTGCGCCGGCTCAGGTATTCCGAGGCCGACATCGCGGCGATCGAGCAGCACATCGCCAGCCACGACACCATCGAGGATGTCACGGCGGCAGACGGTGCTGTGATCGCCAGCGGGCTGCGTGCGGAACACCTGCCGGTCTTCGACTGCGCCTTCAAGGCCCACAAGGGCCGGCGCAGCATTCATTACAAGGCCCATCTCAGCATGATGGCCGCCGCCCAGCCGTTCATCTCGGGGGCCATCTCCAAGACGGTCAACATGCCCAACGACGCCACCGCGGCGGAGATCCGCAATGCCTACGTGGACGCCTGGAAGATGGGCCTCAAGTGCGTGGCCATCTATCGTGACGGCTCCAAGCGCAGCCAGCCGCTGAACACCAAAAAGACCACGGAGGCCGGCGACAAGTCTGCCGTGGCCGAGGCCCCATCCGCAGCCCAGACCCTGGAAGCCCGGGCTGCGGAACTGGAGGCCGAGCTGTCCCGCCTGCGCGAACAGGCCACCCAGGCGGTCCGCCGCCGCCTGCCCGACACCCGCATGGCAGTAAACCACAAGTTCTCCATCGCCGGACACGAGGGCTACCTCACGGTCGGGCTGTTTGAAAACAATCAGCCCGGGGAACTCTTCGTCACCATGGCCAAGGAGGGCAGCACCATCGGCGGCCTCATGGACACCATCGGTGCCCTGACCTCCATGGCCCTCCAGTACGGCGTGCCCCTGGAGTCCCTGGTGAAGAAGTTCGCCCACCAGCGCTTCGAGCCGAGCGGGTTCACCGGCAATCCCGATGTCCGGAACGCCTCATCCATCATTGACTACGTGTTCCGCTGGATCGCCTGCCAGTTTGTCCCCGGCTACCGGGAGGCCACCTCGCCGGCTGCCGCCGCCCAGGCGGAACTCCCGATGCCGGACCTCATCGAGGAGCTCAAAAAAAAAGTGAACCGGCCGGTGCCTGAACTGCCCATCGCCGAGGAAGGGGGCACCGACATCCTGGTGAAGGCCAATGTCCAGTCTGTGTCCGCCGCCGCCACCGGCGGAACGCCGTCGCCGCAGGCGACGACCTCGCGGACGCTGACCAGCACCTTCCAAAACCAGGGAGACGCCCCGTCCTGTCCGGTCTGCGGCCACATCGCGGTCCGCAATGGGGCCTGCTACAAGTGTCTCAACTGCGGCGAAAGCCTCGGCTGTTCCTGAACGGCTGCCCCCATCCGCTCTTTGCGACGGCCGGATCCCGAGATCCGGCCGTTTTGCTTTTGGACGCAGGGAGGAGCCGCCGCGAGTTCCCAAATGAGTCCGTATCCCGCCGGGGGGGACGGAGGATGCGCCCAAGTCAAACGTTCCGCCTCGCCTAGGAAGCGCTTCGGGTGGGGCGCGAGATCATGGGGAGGCCGGTGATTTCCTCGCCCTCGGGGACGGGCGAGGGGGCAAAAAAAACCCCGCCACTCGGCGGGCTTTGTTCGGTACGGAGAGGCTCCGCGCCTAGTTCCATCGCACGGTAAAGTCCATGGTCCGATCGTACAACCAGGTGGCGTCGGCCCGGTCCAGGGCTGCATTCGCTCGGCTCGTTTGACCGTACGTCAGGACGGCCGGAGCCCTCCATCGCTTGATCTCCGAGTGGCCATCCGCAAACGTCAGACCACCTGCACCGTTGTGGTAGGAGGCCGGATAGTCCACGAACGACGTCCTGGACTCGTGCACAAACCACCCGTCGTTGATCGAGGCGGGATTCTCATCAATCGTCACCCAGGTGTTTGCCGGTCCCAGAACGAAATCCCCCTGACGGCGATAGGTCTTGCCCATGGCGCGCGTCTCTCCCGGAAGGGGGTTCATGAAGCAGCTCATTGAGTTGCTGCGGACCTTGGGTTGACCGTTGCCCCGGCCAAACGGAGCCCCGGCCGTCGTTGCCGCCTTCGCCCTGTCGGACGGGCATTTGTAAACCGCCAGGGCATTCACATACTTGTACAGCAGTGAATCCATGATCAGGATCGTATTCGTCCAACTGGGTCCCTGATGCATGGTCCCCATGCACCATTGGTTGAGCGGGTAGTTTTTGGTCGCGCTGTGGGTGGTCACCAATCCTCCCAGCCCGGTCGATGGGCAGATCCTTTCCTGGTGATCCCCCGAGTAAAGGGTCCATCCCAGCATCAGTTGCTTGCCATTGTTGAGACACAGGATGCCCTGCGCCTTGCTTTTGGCCTTGCCGAGGGCGGGCAGTAGCATGCCGGCGAGGATGGCGATGATGGCGATGACCACCAAAAGCTCGATCAGTGTGAACCCGCGGCGTTGAGGGGAATCAAGGAGGTGTCGTGCTGGTTGCATAGGCAAAGAGTAAGGTCAGTCTCTGCTGTTGTGCGAGGTGTATGGGGGGCCGCATAACACGGGTGGTTTGGGAGCGCAAGAAGTTCATGCGGGTTGGCGCCGGTTCAGGCTGTTCGGGCGCCGAGAGGCTGCAGGCGGTGGATTGGGTGATCCGCTCCGGATGTTTCATGTCCGCCATGCTGCGGTTGGCCCGAAATCATTTCGACCGCCTTGCCGGACGCGGCTTTGCCGCGTCTCGCGACGACCGAGCGTGGGGGGTTCCTCGACATTTCCAGTGGGTATGCGTGGTGGTAGTGTGAGTGGGACATGATCACGGAGAGACAGTTTGAGCGGTTGCTGGGGCTGGGGAGTGCGTGGCGGGTGGCGGCCGCGGAGTATGAGACAGAGCCGCGGGAGCGTTTCGTGATCGTGTTGGAGGAGACGCCGGAGTTGTGGAAGACGCTGCGGTGCGCGAGGCCGACGTGCGGACACGGGGAGATTGCCGGCTACGACCACACCGAGACGCGGCGCTGGCGTCATCTGGATGCCTTCGGCAAGCCGACAGAGTTCCTGTGTCGGGTTCCGCGGGCGCGTTGCCCGAAGTGTCAGCACACCTGGCGGGTGGCGGTGCCGTGGGAAGGGCAGAGCAAACACTTCACCCCGGAGTTCGAGGCGTTTGCCCTGACCCTGATGCGGGAGATGCCGATGCGACGGGCGGCGGCGATCCTGGGGACGTCGGATACAACGCTGTGGCGACTGCTGCTGGTGCATGTGGCGCTGGCGTACGCGGCGTTGGATCTGTCGGACTTGGTGCATGTGGGCGTTGATGAGATGAACCGACGCAAGGGCCACTACTACCTGACGGTGTTTGCCGATCTGGTGACGCGGCGGGTGGTCTTCGCCACGGAGGGGAAGGATCACACGACATTTGTTCGATTTGCCGAGGAAATCCTGCGGCACAATGGGCATCCCAAGGC
>JAFLEG010000290.1 GCA_017302195.1 Verrucomicrobiota bacterium | reverse complement strand
ACCAGCCCCGTGCGCTCGGTGGTCCTGCCCGGCATGGCCTCCGGCCGGGGTACCGTGATCAGCGGCTCGACGCTTTATGCCATCGAGACGACATCCACCGGCGGTGCGCTGCTTGCCTACGACATCAGCAACCCGGGCCTGCCGTCGCTGTCCCGTCGCGTGCCCCTGCCGGGACAGCCACGCGATCTCGTGCTGATTCCGCAATACGCCTACAAGCGTGCGCTCGGAGCGGCGGCAGAGACCAATGACCTGGTGGCGGTGGTGGGTGGAGAATTGGACACCTATCGCGATCGTTTCGGCAACGTCCAGGTGCCTGGCCAGTATCTGGCCGTGTTCGATGTCCTGAATCCGGAGGGTCCGCGGCGACTTGCTTCTCCGATGGTCACCTTCCGGGTGGGATCCGTGGTGTCGAAGATCCGGTGGTCCGCCCCCAACCTGATCTATCAGGAGTTCGGCTCGGACATCCAGCAGTTGGGCGTGGTGAATCTCCAGGAGATGATCATCGGATTCAGCGATATCCCCGAGGCGTTTCTCAACCAGTTTGGAGCGGAAGGGCGTCCAGGCAACGACGCCAATGGCGACGGTGACTATGCGGACGATGGGGACCTGCTGCCCATCCCACAGACACCCCACCCCGAATTTGCGGGCAAGAAGTTTGGCTACCTCCTGTCGGGAACAACCCAGCGCATTCTCGACTTCAGTCCCGTGGCCGCTGGGCAGTTTATCGGCATCACTCTGACACGGGGAGCGGGACGCAACGCAGCCGGCGAGGTCTCCGGCCGTTATCCTCCGGGCTACCGCACGCTGGCGTTGAACCTGGACGCTGCGAATCCAACGGATGCGCTCTACCGGTTCCCGGATAACGCCTACCCCCGCTGGGTGTCGGTGTTTCCGTCACTCTCCATCCTTTCCAATGACGTGCCACTGCTCCTGCCTGTGGCGCTGGTCTCACTGCAGCCCGATGCGGATGGATTGCAGAGCCTTGCCATCCTGGATGTGTCCCTGCCGCAGACGCCGCGGCTGATCAACCAGGTCCGGATTCCCGAGGACCTGTTGGGCGGTCCGATGCAGTCCCTGCGCCGGCGCGAGGATGGTCTGCTGGAACTGGCAGGCGGAAAACATGTGGTGGTTCTGGATTCCCGCCGATTCGCGGTGACCAATGTGCCCACGGGCCAGGCGCATCCGGCGATTGTCGGCTTTCTGCCGGGCGCGGGCGCCGGGACCCGCAGCCTGGGAAGCACGCCCCATGGCTACCATTCGGTGGCCGACGGCGCTCGAGGCATGCTGATCCAGACCGCGCCGACGCTTCGATTTGTAAACTTCCCCTCGAATCCCGGCGTGGTCCGGCCCGCCAGCCTGCGGGGGCAGACGGATGACGCCCTGGCGGACCTTATGCGGGGCGCCCAGCCGACCCCGGCCATTCCACCGGCGCGGGCGAAGGCGGATCCCAAGGCCGAGATCGAATCGCAACTGGATCCGGCGAGGGGGGCATCGCATTACCATGTCTGGATGTCGGCTCCTGGAGACACCGGGGTCTCGGTGGAGCTGGGGTTGGAGTCGGTGAATCATGCGGGCATCCCGCTGCAGAACTTTGGGGTCGGCTTCGCGCCGGTCCGGGCGATCTCCGTCACGGCCCAGGAGCAGATCGGCCAGAAGCCGCGTCCGGATTGCGGGGCTCCCATCCGTTCGCTCACCGCTTGGCGGATGAGCGACGATCCGCGGAGCCCATTTTACAACCAGTACCTTTCCCGCCCCTTCGCGCTGCTCGCCAACGAATCCGTGTCCGCCGCAGAGCTCCAACGGTTGCAGCAGCAGGAAGACCGCGAGATCCTGCACAGCGGCGCGGGGCTGCGGGCATTCCTCGATCCCAGTGAGCAGCGCAATCCGGTGGTCGGCCTCTTCGCCGCCCGGGTGGACGCCAAGCGGAAACGCCTTCAGCCGGTGGCCTCGGCCCAGGCCCTGACGCTCTTTCACCCCTACCTCATGGGTGACAACCCACCGCCAGCAGGTGGGTATGTGGCGCTTCCCGCGACCTACGGCATGGTGGCGGCCCATAGTGGTGAGGTCCGTACCGAGACCGTGGACATGAGCCTCCCGAGCCGGCGCATGCCCATCAGCATCCAGCGATCCATCGGGAACCAGGACCAGTACGAGGGACCCTTCGGGGTAGGCTGGGATTTCAACTATGGCCAGCGGATCACGGAACTGGATCCGCTTTCCTTTCCGCTCGGCCTGCAGATGCCGCTGATCGTCCGCGCCACCCGGGCGAACAGCGACATCGCCGGCAGCCAGGATCTGCTCTTCAACACAGGCATGGGGCGGGTGCTTCATTTCCGCTGGGTAAGCACGAACATACCGCCGGAGTACGATGCCGATCCTCTGGTGAAGGATTGGAACTACCGGGACATCGTCGCGGACTACTACCTTCCGGCGCGCGGACAAGGCAGCTTCGATCTCCTGGTCAAAATGAAGGACGGGCGGTTCGAGCGGGTGACCCCGGAGGGGCAGCGCTACCGATACTCGGCGGGAGGTCGGCTGGAAACGATACTCGACCGATTCCCGCTCAACCGTCAGGAACTGGAGTATGACCGCAACGGCTGGCTGGTGCGAATTGATGACCAGTCGGTGCGGTCGCCCCGGCATGTGGAGTTCGGCTATTACCGGTCCGCCGACGATCCGGATTTCCAGGAAGGCCTGGATGTGGCGACGGAAAATCCCCGCTGGGACGGCAGGATACGGCGGCTGAGGAATCATGCGGGAGGCGACGTCCTATTTGTGTACGATGGCGACGGATTTCTGATCCGGCGCGATGGGCTGCAGGTGGATGGCGAGAACGGAGGATTCTCCGGACGGGCGCAAACCCATTACACCTATAAGAATTGTCGATTTGTCGGTGTCAAGGTGACGGCGGCGGGGACGCCCCTGTTCGCCGCAGACATCGTTGAGAACGCGAACGGGAAGCCGGTGGTGGTGCAGGGAGTCGGCATGGGGGGCTCCGTGGGAGTGGAGATACCATCGAACAATTCCGCGGCCTCCCTGGAGGGGCAAAATGGCGTGGCATCCCTCGCGGATCAGAGCCGGGCGGCGTTCGAGTTCGACCGTTTCGGACAGCTCAGGGCGATGCGCTCGTCGGGCAATGGGAGTGCCGCGACCGAGTCCCTGCCGGTTTCGGACGAGAACGGTCTGCTGGCCTCTATTCGCTATCCGGAGGGCAATTCGGAGACGTTGGTGTATGATTCCGATAATCCAATTTTCCGGTCCCGGGCCAATCTGCTGCGGCATACGGTGAGTCCCGGACCGCGGGGCGGCGAGGGCTACACCCAGGAGTACCGATACGACCCGCGATACAATCTCAAGTCCGGTGTCCAGCGGGATGCCAACGGGTTCGAGATCATCTACCGGCTTCAGGCCGATGGTCGCACCCTGGAGGCCATTCAGTATGGGAGCGCGGGCAGCGATGAATTCACCCATAACGAGTTCGGCCAACAGCTCAGCCACCGAAACCCCCATGGCGTCCGGACCGCAACGAGTTTTGACCGCGACACTGGATTCGAGGAGTCCCACCACGTCGGCGACAATGAATACCGTCTGGGCTATGGGGGGGACTATGCCTCGCGGCTCGGCAAGCCCTCCGAGGTTACCCTGCCCGCGGGCGCCCCGGTACGGCGCAAGTACAACCGCAAGCTGCAGGTGGTGGAGATGGCTCGGGGCGAACTGCGGGAGCTGACCGGCTATGACGAACAGGGCCGGGCCGTGTTCCGGCAGCAATTCCTTGGGGATGGACGGACCCCCATCGTCCGGCAGGAGTTTGACGAAAAGGGATTTCTTAAACGATCCGTGACCGAGGGCGTGGAGGTGGACGGGGCAGCGGGTTCCCTGGAGTACCTCTTCACACCGGATGAATTGTCCCGGGTCAAGGAAGTGCGGCTCCCTCAGGGCAGCGTCCAGACGCACGGCTTCGACCATCTCGGGCGGTTGGTCCGGCGGACCGTTGGCGACTATGTCGAGGAGTATGGCGTGGATGGCAACGGCAACACGGTTTCCGTGATCCGGGGAGGCGAGCTGACCGAGACACGTACGTACGACGGCATGGACCGCCCGGTTACCATCACCGCCCAGACCGGGAACCGGGAAGAACGGGTGGAATTGGGATACTTCCGCGGTGGACAGCCGAAGTCCCGGAAGGTCAGCGACGAGGAGTTCGGCGTGGTCGAGGACCTGGAGTACGGCGGCATTGACGAGCTGGGTCGTCCCAGTTCGCTGACGGTGAATGGCACCACCGTACGCCCCGTGCATGCCTACTCCTACGAGCCGAACGCCCAGACCGAAGTCGGGCCGCGTATGACGATCCGCAGCGCCTGGAACGAGGCCGGGCATCCGACGCAACGCACCACTGCGATCCTGACCGAGACCTTCGCGCCCGACGGCAATGGCAAGGTCCGTGAGATTGAACGGACCGAGGACGGTGCGGTGTATCGCGAATTCTTCGGTTTCGATGCGCTCGACAACCCGGAGTCGCACGGCGATTCCCTGGGGCCGGTCTTTCAATACACCGCCCGGGCCGATGGCCGGCTGCGCCGGATCGTGAATGCACGGGATCACGCAACGATTCTGGACCATTCGTCCCTCGGTGAACCCCTGACTCTCCGACGGGCCGACGGCATGGAAGTCCGGCATCAATGGGATGCACTGCGCCGCCCGGGATATACTGGCGATCCTGCCGCGGGCACCCGCCAACGATACGACACCACCCTGCGCCTGGAATCGGTCACGCACCGGAACGGATCCGCGACCACCTTCAAGGACTTTGATGTGCAGCGCCAGGCGCAGTCGGCCACGATTCCCGGGGGCGATGTTACCCTTCGGTTCGACCGGAAGCGCCGCATGACCGACCGGACGGTCCGGTTTCTCAATACCACCTATACCGAGAACCGTACCTACGATGCGTTGGATCGTATCCGGATCCATCGTTATCAGCAGGACGGAAGCCAGCAAAACACCGCCACCTACAATTACGACGCGGCAGGCCCCCTGCTATGGGCCCAGTATCAGGAGGATGGCCGCACGTTTGTGGTACGTTACGCCCATCATTCGGACTTGAGCCGGAGAACTCTGACCTATCCTTCCGGCCATGTGATCGAGGAGCAGCGCGATGCCTCGGGGCGGCTGCTGGGCATTTCCGACACGAACGGCGTGGTGGCCCGGGTGACGTCCTGGCAGGGAAACCAGCAGCCCCGCACGCTCGAGATGGGCGGGGCCATTGACCTGGAGAACCGCTACGACGCGCGTGGC
Organism: Verrucomicrobiota bacterium; assembly: GCA_017302195.1. GTDB lineage: Bacteria > Verrucomicrobiota > Verrucomicrobiia > Limisphaerales > UBA9464 > UBA9464. The sequence goes on along the minus strand of JAFLEG010000290.1, from coordinate 830 downwards.
CGCCTGCTCTCCATGCGGGCGGTCCAGGTGCCCGGCGGCGCGGTGCTCGCCCACATGCGCTACCGATACGATGCCGCCAACAATCTGGAGCAGCGCCAGTTTCTTCATCGCGGCGGCCGCCACGACCGCTTCGAATATGACGCCGGGGAGCGGTTGAGCGTCGCGACCCTCGGCGGCCTGCCGGCAGGGGATGGCGCGGACACTTTTGCCCGGTATTCGCGGAGCTACGCCTACCACGATGGGGGGCTCGACTACCTGACATCGGTCTCCACGACACCCATGGGGCTCGCCCCGCCACCCTTCGCGTCCTCCTGGACTGGCCACGACGGATTCCTGCTGCCCGGGATCGTGGACGGATACGACCGGACGCCCGCCGATCCCCGGGGGCATGTGCCTCGGGCGGTCACACCTGTGCGCCTTGCCGGTGCCGCGGCTCCCGAAGAGCAGGCTCTGGGGTTCCTGCATAATGGCAACGGGAACTTGGTGTCCGTCCGTCGTGAAGACGGCGTCGTGGAGGAGAATTACTTCCAGCCCGATGGACTGCGATATCGCCGCCGGTTGGTGAGGGAGGCCGAGGTGCTCGACGACCGACACTTTGTCTATGATTCCGATGGACGGCTTTTGGAGGAGTTTGATCGTAACACGGGCGGGGCCTTTTTGGTAGCCCGCTATTTGTATCTGAATTCGGACGCACCCGTCGCGGCGGATCTTTACGACTACGCTTCCGGAAGGACGGGCCGGTATTACTATCTGAAGGATGCAACCGAGTCGGTTGTCGCCGTCGCCGATGCCACTGGAAAGGTGCTGGAGCGGGTCTGGTACGATCCGTT
>JAFLEG010000029.1 GCA_017302195.1 Verrucomicrobiota bacterium | reverse complement strand
CCACGCGTCCGCCATGGGCCAGGACAAATCCGCGGACAATGGACAATCCCAGACCCAGTCCCCCGGCGGGCGCCGAGTCCAGACGCCGAAACCGCTCGAACAGCACGGTCGGATTCCCGGCGCCCAGCCCGGGACCACGATCGGCCACCTCAAATACCAGGTCGCCGCCCGAGGCCAGCGCCCGGAGCGCCACCTCCGTTCCGGGCGGCGTGTGGCGCGCCGCGTTCACCAGCAGGTTCGCCAGCGCCTGCTCCAGCAGCACGGCGTCCACCCGCACCAGGGGCAGGCCCTCCATGGCCTCCATGCAAAACCGGTGATGGGCGAGCGCCGCCGAGGTCTCCCGTGCCGCCGAACGGCACAGGTCCGCGGGGTCGCACCAGTCACAGCGCGGACGCACAGGACCCGCCTCAAGCCGCGCGGTGTCGAGGAGGTTTCGCACCAGCCGGTTCAGCCGCTCCGCCGCCTCGCGGGTTTCCCCGATCAGGGCTGCCTGGGACGGGGCAAGTGATCCGGACGCGGCCAACGCCTCGGTGGCGGAGGTGATCGCGGCGAGCGGGGTCCGCAGCTCGTGCGAGACGGAATTCACCAGGGTTCTGCCCAGCCGCTCGGACTCCGCGAGCAGCCGCGCATCCTGCTCGGCATCGCGCAGCCGCTGGCGGTCCACCACCAGCCCGATCTGTCGCAGGAAGCCCTCCAGCAGCGTGCGCTGGGATACTGTAAGCTCGCCCGCATGCTTCGGACGCAACCCCACCACGCCGAGACAGCCGGCGGGACTGACCAGCGGCAGGTACAGCGCACCTGCGGATGGCAGTGTGTCGGTGGTCCACCCGGCGGGCCGGGCGTTGCGATAGGCCCAGTCGGCCACACCGGCCTCCTTTTCAGACAGTGTCAGGGTGCCGAAGGGATAAGCCACCAGCGGTGCGGCGGCATCCGGCGAAGGATCCGGAAGCAGCACCGCCACCTCGGAGGCGAAGGCGGCGCCCACCTGCCGCACCACCACGCCCAGCAGTTCGGGAAGGTCCCGCACGTCGGCCAGTTCCCGGGTCAGCAGGTAGAGCGCCGTGGCCTGGCGCTCCCGTTCCCGCTCCGCCAACTGCTGTGTACGCAGCCGGGTGGTGAGCTGCCCCATCGCCAGCGCCACCGCGAAGAACATGCCAAACATCAGCGCATCCTGGACGCTGGTGATGTAGAGGGTGTAGGTCGGCGGCAGGAACAGGAAGTTCCACAGGAGCGCGCCGGCGGCCGCGGCAAACAGGGTCGGCCCACGCCCGACAAACAGCGCCAGCCCGACCACGGCCAGAAGATAGATCAGCGAGGGCGTGTAATGACCCGTCCATTTCCCCACCAGCCCGTTGAGCAGCGTGATCGCAGCGACCACGCCCGCCGCGACGGCGTACTGCTGACCGGACGCCGCGGCGTCCAGGACCGGGCGCCCCCGCGGTTCCAACGCCCCGACCGGCTCGGCGCGGACGCAGATCACGTCCATGTCGCCGCTCTCCCGGATGAGGCGGTCCAGCACCGGGCCTCCGCGGAGCAGTCCCGACAGCCACCCGCCCACGGGCTTGCCGGCCACGATCTGGGTGACGTTGTGCTGGCGGGCCACGCGCAGGAGCCCCTGCACCACGTCCTGATCGGTGGTGGTGAGCACCTCGGCGCCCAGCTCGCGGGCCAGTGTCAGGTGGCTCCGGAGCCGGCGCTGGTCCTCCTCGGACAGACCGCGCCCGGTGTCCACATGCACGGCCAGCCACGGCGCGTGCAGGCTGTCCGAAAGGCGCCGGGTCCACCGCGCCATGGAGGCGGAGAGCGGGCTCGGGCTGATCGCGACCAGCAGGCGCGGGCCGGTCTTCCACACCCGGGCGATGGCATGGGCGGCCCGGAACAGGCGGGTGTCCTGCCCGGCATGCTCGGCCGCCAGGCGGAGCGCCAGTTCGCGCAACGCCATGAGGTTGCCCTCGCGGAAAAAGTGCCGCATCGCCTCGGCGGCCCGCTCGGGCACATACACCTTGCCGGCGTTCAGACGGTCCAGGAGTTCGGCGGGCGGCAGGTCCACCAGCTCGATCTCCGCATCGTCGAGCACCGAGTCGGGCACCGTCTCTCGCACCGCCGCACCGGTGATCTCGCGGACCGTCTCCGCCCGGCTCTCGACATGCTGGACGTTGAGCGTGGTGAAGACGTCCATGCCGGCGTCCAGCAGCTCCGTGACATCCTGATGGCGCTTGGGATGCCGGGAGCCGGGAGCGTTGGAGTGGGCCAGTTCGTCCACAATCGCGAGTTGCGGGCGACGGGCCAGCAGGGCGTCCAGGTCCAGCTCGGAGAAGGCGACGCCCCGGCTCTCGGAGGTCCGGTGCGGCAGAACCGGGAGGCCGGCCAGGAGCGCATCGGTCTCCGGACGGCCATGCGATTCCACATGGCCGACGACCACGTCACGGCCCGCCCTTCGTTCGCGCTGCGCGGCTTCGAGCATGGCATACGTCTTGCCCACGCCGGGCGACATGCCGAGGAAGACCTTGAGGTGTCCGCGGCGCTGCTGCCGTTCGTCGCGCTGCACGGCGGCGAGCAGCGCATCCGGGTTGGAGCGGGCGTCTTCGGACACGGGGGCAGGGTAGGTCACCGGCGCGTGATTTCCCAGCGCCGGGCGGGGGGAGGAGTTTTCAGTGGTCAGTGTTCAAGTGTTCAGAAATGCAAAGGAAGTCAGAGCCCTGTGACCTCGTCTCCCACGGTCTTCACCTCATCACTCATCGTTCATCGTTCATCCTTCTTCCCTTCCCATCGAGGGCGAGATTCAGCTCCAGGACGTGGACTCCGGGCTCACCCAGGACGCCGAAGCCGGGCTGCGTCGTGTGCTGCTGGATCAGCGCCGTGACCTGTTCCACACTCATCCCGCGATGGCGCGCAACGCGGGACGCCTGAAGGGCCGCGTTGCGCGGGCTGATGTGCGGATCGAGCCCGCTGCCGGAGGCGGTGACGGCATCGGCTGGAACCCGGTCGGCCTCGTTCAGGCCGTTCTCAATGCGGTAGGCAGCGACACGGTCCCGGAGGGCGTCGTGCAGCTTCTGCGAGGTCGGGCCGAGATTGCTGCCGCCGGAGTTGGCCGCGTCGTAGCCGTAAGCGCCGGCCGCCGAAGGGCGCGGGTGAAAATACCCGGCGCCGGTGAACCCCTGACCGATCAACCGCGACCCGCGCACCGTGCCGTCGGTGTCCACAATCAGGCTGCCGTTGGCCTGGTCGGGGAAGGCTGCCTGCGCGATGGCCCACACGGCCAGCGGATAGAGGCCGCAGGTCACCAGCGCCAGCACCAGGGTGCCCAGGACCGCGCCGCGAAGTTCCGAGAGGAAGGCTTTCATGGGATCAGATCAGGTGGAGGGAGTTGATGACGACATCAATGAGCTTGATGCCGGCGAAGGGCAGCACGAGGCCGCCCAGGCCGTAGATCACGAGATTGCGCCGGAGAATCTGGAGCGCACCGAGGGGCTTGTAGGTCACGCCGCGCAATGCCAGCGGGATGAGGGCGATGAGGATCAGCGCGTTGAAGATGAGGGCGCTCAGAATCGCGCTGTTCGGGCTCTTCAGGCCCATGACGTTCAGCGGCGCGATCGCGGGAAAGGTGACCATCAGCATCGCCGGAATGATGGCGAAGTACTTCGCGACGTCGTTGGCGATGCTGAACGTGGTCAGCGAGCCGCGGGTCATCAGGAGCTGTTTCCCGATCTCCACGATTTCGATGAGCTTGGTGGGATTGCTGTCCAGATCCACCATGTTGCCGGCTTCGCGCGCGGCCTGGGTGCCGGTGTTCATGGCGACGCCGACGTCGGCCTGGGCCAGGGCGGGCGCGTCGTTGGTGCCATCCCCGGTCATGGCGACGAGATGGCCGGCGGCCTGCTCGTCGCGGATGCGCCGGAGCTTCATCTCGGGGGTGGCCTGGGCCATGAAGTCGTCCACACCCGCCTCGGCGGCGATGGCGGCGGCGGTGAGGGGGTTGTCGCCCGTGATCATCACGGTGCGGATGCCCATCTTCCGGAGTTGGACGAAGCGCTCCTTGATGCCGCCCTTGACGACGTCCTTGAGGTGCACCACGCCGAGCACCTCCCGGCCGTCCGCGACCACCAGCGGCGTGCCGCCCTGGCGGGACACGTCCTCGACGGACCGGGCCACGGCGTCGGGATAGGTGCCGCCAAGCCGCAGGACGTGATTCCGGACCGAGTCCGCCGCCCCCTTGCGGATCGAGCGGGCGCCCCGGCCATCCGCACCGGCGAAGTCCACGCCGCTCATGCGGGTCTGGGCGGTAAAGGGGACAAAGGTGGCGTGCGGGCCCGCGACCTCCCGGCCGCGAAGCTGGAACCGTTCCTTGGCCAGGACCACGATGCTGCGGCCCTCGGGCGTCTCATCGGCGAGGGAGGCGAACTGGGCGGCGTCGGCGAGATGCTCGGCCGTCACACCCGGGGCCGGGAGGAAGTCGGCAGCCATGCGGTTGCCCAGGGTGATGGTCCCGGTCTTGTCGAGCAGCAGCACGTCCACATCGCCGGCGGCCTCCACCGCACGGCCGGAGGTGGCGATGACGTTGCGGCGGACTAGGCGGTCCATGCCGCTGATGCCGATGGCGCTGAGCAGGCCGCCAATGGTGGTGGGGATGAGGCAGACCAGCAGCGCGACGAGCACCGGCAGGGGGAAGTGCGCGGCCGAGTAAAGTCCGAAGGGCCGGAGCGTCACGCACACCAGCAGGAACACCAGAGTGAGCGAGGCGAGCAGGAGGGTGAGCGCGATCTCGTTGGGCGTCTTCTGGCGCCGGGCGCCCTCCACCATGGCGATCATGCGGTCGAGAAAGGCATCGCCCCTGCCGGAGGTGACACGCAGGACGATGCGGTCGCTGATGACCCGCGTGCCTCCGGTGACGGCGCTGCGGTCGCCGCCGCCCTCACGGACGACCGGGGCGGATTCGCCGGTGATGGCAGCCTCGTCCACGGTGGCGATGCCCTCGATGACCTCCCCGTCGGTGGGGATGACATCGCCGGCTTCACAGACCACGAGATCGCCCTTCTGAAGCTCCCGCGCGGCGACCCGTTCCTCCCGTCCATCCCGGAGCCGCCGCGCCACCGTTTCCTGACGCGCCCTGCGCAGACTGTCGGCCTGGGCCTTGCCCCGCCCCTCGGCGACGGCCTCGGCGAAGTTCGCGAAGAGCACGGTAAACCAGAGCCACACGGCAAGCTGGGCGATGAAGCCGCGATCGGTCGCCGCGGTGACGATGCCGGCCGTGGCCAGCACCGCGCCAACCAGGGTCACGAACAGCACCGGGTTTCGGATCACCAGCCGCGGGTCGAGCTTCCGGAAGGCGTCGCCCAGCGCGGGCACGACGATGGCGGGGTCGAGGAGCGAGGAACGTGCGCGAGTCATGGCATCTCCGGGGTGAGTCAGAACCGTTGGCCCTGCGCGTTGAGGAAGTGCTCCACGACCGGGCCGAGGGCGAGGACGGGCAGAAAATTCAGCGCACCGAGGAGCAGCACGGTGCCCAGGAGGAGGAGGACAAAGGTGCCGCCGGCGACGGGGAATGTTCCGGCGCCCGGGGGCGAGGACCTCTTCGCCACCAGCGAGCCGGCGAGCGCCAGGATCGGGAGGATCATGAGGTAGCGGCCGAGGAGCATCGCGAGACCGAGCGTGACGTTGTACCAGGGCGTGTTGGCGTTGAGGCCGCCAAACGCGCTGCCGTTGTTCGCCGTGGCGGAGCTGTAGGCGTACAGGATCTCGCTCAGACCGTGGGGGCCGGCGTTGTTGAGGCCGGCCAGGCCCCACGGGCTGACCGCCGCCCAGGCGGTGAACCCGAGGATGGAGAGGGTCAGCACCAGCAGGGCAAGCATGGCCATCCTCACCTCGAAGGCCTGGATCTTCTTGCCGAGATATTCCGGGGTGCGGCCCACCATGAGGCCGGCGATGAACACAGCCAGGATCACAAAGACCAGCATGCCGTAGAGGCCCGCACCGACGCCGCCGATCAGGACTTCGCCCAATTCCATGTTGAACAGGGGCACCAGGCCGCCGAGGGCGGTGAAGGAGTCGTGCATCGCATTCACCGCGCCGCACGACGCCGCCGTGGTGATGGTGGCGAACAGCGCGGAGTTGAAGAGGCCAAAGCGGACCTCCTTGCCCTCCAGGTTGCCGTCGTCGGCGACGATCCCGAGACCCTGGTGCATCGGGTTCCCCCGCGCTTCCCCCCACCAGCAGAGGAGAACGCCGGCGACAAAGAGCACCATCATCGCCGCCCAGACCGACCAGCCGTGGGCCGGGTTCCCGGTCATCCGGCCCAGGTATCCGGTGAGACCGCTGCCGATGGCGAAGATCGAGAGCATCTGGAGAAAATTCGAGAGCGGGGTCGGGTTCTCAAACGGATGCGCCGCGTTGGCGTTGGCATAGCCGCCTCCATTCGTGCCAAGCATCTTGATGGCCACCTGCGAGGCCATGGGGCCCTGGATGATGACCTGTTCCTCCACCACCCGCTCCTCCATCATCGGCGTGCCGTCGGCGTCCGGCACGATCTCGCCCCGGTCATTCCTCGCCTCCACCAGGGTCCGGACCGGTTCCACCAGGCGGGCCCTGGTGTAGGGCCTGAAGTTCTGGATCATGCCCTGCGACACCAGGAACACGGCGAAGACCAGGCAGAGGGGCAGCAGCAGGTAGTAGGTGGTGCGCACCAGATCGCACCAGAAGTTGCCCAGCGTCCGGGCGGAACTCCGCGCGATGCCGCGGACCAGGGCTGCCGCGACGCCGATGCCGACGGCGGCGGAGGTGAAGTGGTGCAGCGTCAGCGCAACCATCTGGGAGAGCTGGGACATCGTCCCTTCGCCGCCGTAGCTCTGCCAGTTGGTGTTGGTGGTGAAGCTGACGGCGGTGTTGAAGGCCAGGTGCCCGCTCACCGGACCGAGCCCCTGCGGGTTCAGCGGCAGCAGATGTTGCAGCCGCAGGAGGGCGTAGGTGAACACACAGCTCACCAGGCTGAAGAGCAGCAGGGCGGCGGCGTACTGCTTCCAGTCGTGCTCCCGTTCCGGAGTCACCCCCATAATGCGGTAAGTCAGCCGTTCCAGGGGTTTCAGCACGGGATCGAGTCCGGTGCGTCCGCGGGCGTCGAGGACCTGGCAGAGGTACCGCCCGAGCGGCTGGGTGACCAGCGCGAGGGCACCGACGTACAGGGCGAGTTGCAGCCATCCGGAGGCGTTCATGCTGGGTTCCTAGAACTTTTCCGGCCGCAGCAGGGCGACCAGCAGATAGAGACCCAGGGCGAGGGCGATGAGACTGACGATGAGATTTTCCATGGGGTCAGAGACGTTCACAACCCAACACATAGATCCAGGCCAGGCCGAAGAATCCGGCGATCATCCCCAGAAACAGCAGGTCATCCATGGAAGGACGATCACCGCCGCCGCCGTCCTGCGGGAATCAATTCCGGGCCGCGGGATATCAACAAATCCTCAAAGGCGGCGTGATGGGGATCGGCTGTTCCGGATCGCGGCCTGTGATACCCTGCTTCCATGCCATCGGACGCCGACCTCCTGCGCATACGGCAACTGCCCTGCTGGCGCGGGCTCCCCGACATCTCCCCGCTGGCCGGCGGCATGAGCAACCGCAACTACCGCGTGCGCGACGGGGACGGACTGCACGTCGCCCGATTGGGTGAGGAGGCGCCCCATCACGGCATTGAGCGCTGGCATGAGCTGGCCATGTCCCGCGCCGCGCAGGCCGCGGGATTGTCGCCGGAAGTGGAGCACGCCGAACCGGGCGTCGTCGTCATGCGCTACATCGAGGGCCGGACCCTGACTCCCTCGGACCTGCGGGATCCCGGAATTCTGCCCGCCGTCGCCGCCCTCATCCGCCGGTGCCACCAGGAGCTTGGCACCCATTGGAGCGGCCCCGTCCGGACCTTCTGCCCGTTTCAAACGGTCCGGGACTACGCCGCCGCCCTGCGGTCGAAGTCGAGCCCGTGGTCGGATCGTCTGGACGAACTGACCGCCCTGAACGACCGCCTGCAGCGCAGCCTGCCACCCGCGGAGCCGGTCTTCGCCCACAACGATCTGCTGGCGGGCAACCTCCTGGACGATGGACGGCGCCTCTGGCTCATTGACTGGGACTACGCCGCGCGGGGTGGCGCGCTTTTCGATCTCGCCAATCTTGCCACCAACAATGGATTCGGCCCCGTGGAGGAAGCAGGTCTCCTGAGCGCCTACTTCGGATCACCCGCCGGCGGCGCCACGCTGCACCAACTGCGTACCCTGCGGGTGGCTTCCCTGCTGCGGGAAACCCTGTGGAGCATGGTCAGCGAACTGCATCCGGCGGTGGCCTTCGACTATGCCGGCTACACCCGCACCCAACTGCGGCGCCTGGAGGCCGAGCTGGTCCGCTTCCACGGCGGGGGATGTTGAATCGCCGTCAGTTCCGATGCGCCTTGTGGCACTCGGAACAGGTCCGCGTCAACTGGGTGAGCGCGGCATCGGCATCCGCCGCGGTCTCTACGCTCCGGGGTCCGGACAGAATCTGCCGCAGCCGGTCGGCGGCCGTCTCGGAGGCCTTCAGTTGCTCGCGATAGCGGTCTGACCGGCCGGTGGTGTCGGGATGCCTGCCCAGCTCCCGCAACTGTTCCCACAGCAGCACCGCTTCCGGACCCGGACGAAGATCGGGATGATCCGGGGGCGTTCCCCATCCATGTTTCTGGGCGGCCTTGAGCCCGTCGAGATGTCCGTCCACGGCGACCATGGCGGCCACCACGGTGGAGGGTGGGGCGATTTCCGGCAGCGGCCCCACGGCGGCAAGCTCCGGCTTCTTCCAGTCGTGAACCACCTGGTACAGTCCGGGGTAGTCAGTCGAGGTGCCGGCCTGCCGGAGCCAGGTTTCGCCGCGTTCAGGCGTCCAGCCTTCCACGGCAAGGCACATCACCGCGACGGCGGCCGGCCCGCGGTGCTTGCCATGATGGCAATGCACATAGAAGGGCCCGGGAAGCGACTCGGCCGCCCGCGCCAGTTCCGCCAAGCGATTCGCGGGAATGCCGCCGTAGCCAAAGGGCAGATGCACGTAGCGCATCCCGTGGCGCCGGGCCGCCTCCAGATCGGGCGCCGAACCATCCACGCTCACCACCGTCTTGATTCCCAGCCGCGCCAGCTCCGCGTACCCGGCCTCCCCCTCCGGCTGCGACCCGGAGTACAGCCGCGGTGTTACCTGAAACACGTTGTGGCAGTTCGTGGAGGGGACTGCGACGGGTGCCGCGGATGACGGGGACGGAGAATCTGCGGCAGGGAGATCGGGAGTCAGCAGGAGGCTGAGCGCCAGGACCACACTTGCGGGGAATCGGGCAGCCTGCCTGGGGAAGTCATGGCGCATGCGGGAGCGTTCCTGGTTGGAGGGGCGGCGTCAAACGTGCCGGCCGGACCGCCGTCTTCGGCGCGGCTCTTCGTGGGCGCCCCTCGGTCCAAGGCTACTGCCGCCCTTTGGTGAAGGCCCTCACGTTCGTAATCGCGGCCTGTTTGGCAAGATCCAGCAGGCGCACCACGTCCCCCCACTCCGCCTCCTTGTCGGCGCGCAGCACCAGCCGCATGGCGGGGTCCTGCTGACGCGCGGAGGCCAGTTCGCCGGGGAGCTGCCCGGCCTCCACCGCCCGTTCCCCGACAAAGAACCGCGGGGATTCCCTCCGGATGCTGACAATCAGGGGCGGCTTCTCCGACGAGGCCCCGGGGCGGGCGGCATCGCTGGTCTCGGGCAGGTCGAGCTTGATTGCGGGGGTGTTCTTGATGGTGGTGGTGAAGAGCAGGAACACCAGCATCACCAGCAGCACATCAATCAGGGAGATGATGATGATCGCCGGGGTGGTCCGGCGGCGGCGGGGGTAGAAGTTCATGGCGTCCCCGACGGTCGGCGTCCCGGCGCCTCGGCGCCCACTCCCCCGGCCAGGTACTCGCGCCGGATCAGGTCATCGCAATGCCCCTCCAGCTCCACGGCCAGCACCTCGACCTTCTTGTTGAAATAGCTCCAGGCGACCAGCGTGGGGATGGCCACCATCAGTCCCACCAGGGTCTTGTTGAGGGCGGCGCCGATGCCCTTGGCCAGCAGGGCGTAGTCGCCGCCGATGGCCTTTCCGAAGTCCACGAAGAGCGGGATGATGCCGTTGATGGTGCCGACCAGCCCGATGAGCGGCGCGATGCCCACGATGACCTCGAGGATCACCAGGCCCCGCTCCATGCGGGTGATCTCCTGTCGCGCCCGCACTTGCACCGCCCCGGCGGTCTCCTCCTTGGGCCAGCGCAGGTGATCGAGCACCGTCACGATCAGGCGCGCCAGCGTGGAGGGGGCGGCCGTGCAGGCGCCGCGGAGGGCCCTGGGCTCGGCGGTTGCCAGCGCCTCCACCAGTGCCGGGGGCATGATCTTCGAGCGGCGCAGGAGCCATCCGCGCTCCAGGATGATCGCCAGCGACGTGACCGAAAGGAGCAGGAGAAGCCAGAGGTAGGGGCCGCCGTCGGCCAGCAGGGCAAACATCTCGGTGGATCAGTAATAGTTGAAGGTGAAGGTGACCGGCACGGTGTCGCCGCCGATCAGCCGCCGGACGTCCGGCGGCCATTTTCCAAAGGGGGCCGGGCGCATGACCGACAGCTCGCACAGGAAGGACAGGGTGTCGCCCACGTTGGTCTCCTTGATCTGGATGTCCTTGATGGTGCCGTCGGAGAACAGGTTGAAGGTCACGACGACCTGGCCCTGCCGGTCCAGGGCGAAATGCTGCTCCTCCAGCAGGCGGTACCATTGGTCCTGCACCGCCAGCACCATGCGGTAGTTGTAGTCCCCCAGCGGGGAGGCCTTGACGTTCAGCGAGGATTGCAGCGCCGACCGGGCCACGCCGCCCTCCTGACGCATGCGCTCCCCCACGATGGCGCCCTTGGCCGCACGCGCCGCGGCGAGCGTCTTGGGGCGCGGCGCCTTTTTGGCGGGTTCCGGCATCTTCTCCGCCGCCTGAGGGATCAGCGGCGCCACCGGCTCCATCGGCTCCCGGACCGTGAAATCCACCGGCGCCGGACTGACCTTCGCGAGCAATGTCTCGCCCGGAGGCGGCGATTTCTTCGGAACCTCCAGCGGTTCGGGAGCCTCGCGGCGCGCTTCGGGTGGTGTCGGAGGCGTGACCGGCGCCACCTCGCGGACCACCAGGGGTTCCGGAGGCGCCGGCTTCGGCTCCGGAGCGGCGGGCTGCGGTTCGGGTGCCTGAACAATCTCCTGCGGCGCCGGGGGCGGCGGGGTCTTGCTCGGCTGGGTGGTGTCGAAGGTCTTCAGCGTGTTTTCCCGCTTGCCGTCAATCCGCGGCTTCTCCTGATCCACCTTCGGAGGATCTGGATTGGCGGCCACCGTGGCGGCGGTCGAATAGAAGGGGGTCTGCGGCGGGACCTCGGCGGTCACCGTCATCGGATCCACCTCGACGAACTGCAGGGGAATCTCCTCCCAGGCCGGCTCGGTGGCCGACGGAGGCGCGGTTGAGGGCGGCGGTGTGATCAGGGCGGCGACCGGCGCCACCACGGGGTGCATCCACGCCGGAAGCCACCCGTTGCGCAGGGCCATCCCGATCAGGTGCGCCATCAGCCACGCATACAGGTGCAGCGCGATGGAGATCAGCAGCGCGATCGCCAGGGGGGATCGCAGCCACCGCCAGTTCCATCGCCTGGGCACGGTCACCGTCATGAGCCGACCGACATCGTGACGCACACCCCGGCACGGAGCAAGCGCCCCGCCGCAGGGACTTGAAGTGCGGGACGCATGTGCTCCCCATGGGGACCGCACGCGTCCCGCGTGCTGAATCCGGTGTCCCGCCGGATTCCTCGTTGTCTGATATCCCCCCCCTCCCGCGCATCCCCGGTCCAGCGCGCGCAGGTGATGGCTCACGAAGTCCGGGGCGTCGTGTGCGGCCGACGCCAAAGCAGTGTCCTGCCACCGCAGTCCAAGGGCGGGCGGGGGTGGCAGAAACTTCGGCGTGACACCCCGGAAACCCTATGGATTCTTTCGCGCGTCATGAAACGTCTGTGGATGTTGATCAGCCTGCTCGTCGGTTGCCTGGGAATGGCCGTGGTTCAAGCGCAGGATCCCAAGCCCGCCGCCAAGGCATCCGGCGACGAGGTCGCCGTGCTCAAGTTCAAGGACTACGGGGACATCGTCCTGGAGCTCTGGCCCGAGGTCGCCCCGAAGACCGTGGAGAACTTCAAGAAGCTGGCCCGGGACAAATTTTACGACGGCACCCAGTCCCACCGGCTCATCCCCGGGTTCATGATCCAGCTTGGGGACCCGCTGACCAAGGATCCGTCGAAGGAAGCGCGCTGGGGCACCGGCGATCCCGGCTACAAGATCAAGGCCGAGTTCAACGACAAGCCCCATGTGAAGGGCACCGTGTCCATGGCCCGCAGCGCCGATCCGGATTCCGCAGGCAGCCAGTTCTTCATCTGCTTCGGCACCGCCCCCCACCTGGACCGCCAGTACACCGCCTTTGCCCGCGTGCTGGGTGGCATGGACGTGCTCGACAAGCTGGAGAAGATCTCCGTGGGGGGACCCCAGCGCAGCAAGCCGGCGACGCCGGTCGTGCTGGAGAGCGTCACCCTGATGCCCAAGGCCGACTGGAAGCCCGCCTCGAAATGACGCTGGCGCAGGTTTCGCCCCCTTTTCCAACCCATGAGCACCCCCCAACCCGATTCCGAAATTGCCATCATCAAGACCGGCCACGGCGAACTCGTCGTGGAGTTCTGGCCCGAGGTGGCGCCCAAGACCGTCGAGAACTTCAAGAATCTGGCCCGGAAGGGATTCTATGACGGCACGGCCTTCCACCGGATTGTCCGTGGCTTCATGATCCAGGGCGGCGATCCGCTCACCAAGGATCACTCCATGGAATCACGCTGGGGCACCGGCGGGCCCGGACACCACATCCGCGCCGAGTTCAGCTCCCGGCCGCACAAGCGGGGCGTGATCTCGATGGCCCGGTCCTCCGACCCGGATTCGGCCGGCAGCCAGTTTTTCATCTGTCTGGCCGATGCCAACTTCCTGGACGGCAAATACACCGCGTTCGGAACCCTGCTTCGCGGCGATGACGTGCTGGGCCGGTTGGGCGAGGTCGCCACCAAGCCGTCCGGCGGTGGCGAGAAGAGCCGTCCGGTCGAACGTCAGTCGGTGGAAAGCGTGCGCATCGTGAACCGCAGCGCGCTGGCCTGATCCCCGGAGCGTCACCGCGCCCCTGAGCCGTTCGCTTGCCTTCCGATCTTGAGGAACTGGCCGCCGCCTTGGTGGCGCTGGGCTGTCCCGCGGAAAAGGCGGCCGACATGGCGGCCCATCTGGACCGGCGGGCCCGGCAGTTGGCGACGGGCACCGGACGTTCCCTGGATGAAGCCCGCGTCCACCTGCTTCGTCTGATGGCCGGTGGGTGGGCCAACCGGCCTCCGGACGTCCCGCCGGCACCTTGACCTCGAGTCCCGACCCTGTTCGCACTGCATGCCTCCGGATCCCTCATTGAAGAGCTGGCCCCTGGTGTCCTCCCGGCCGCTGGCCAACTACCGCATCTTCTCCCTCCGCACCGACCTGAAGATCAATCCGCGCACCGGTGGCCAGCACGACTTCTTCATTTTGGAGTGCCCCCACTGGGTGAACGTGGTGCCGGTGACCCGCGATGGGCGCATCGTCATGATCGAACAGTTCCGGCATGGCACCAACACCGTGGAGCTGGAGGTTCCGGGCGGCGTCATGGATCCCCACGAGACGGATCCGGTGGCCGCCGGGCAGCGGGAGCTGCGCGAGGAGACCGGCTACGAGGGCTCCCGGGCGCGCCTCATCGGGAGGATCTTCCCCAATCCGGCCATCCAGTCGAACATCTGCCACACCCTGCTGGTGGAGGATTGCGAGCTGCGGCACGCCACGGAGTTTGACCATTCGGAGGACATCCAGGTGCGGCTGGTCCCCGTGGCGCAGGTGCCCGACCTGATCGCGTCGGGCCGGATCGGCCACGCCCTGGTCGTGGTGGCCCTGGCGCACTACCTGAACCTCCTGAGGACGGGGAACGACGGCGCCGGATCGGTTCGTCGGTAACCGCTCCGGGTCCCGGGCGGTCGTCAGGGGCGGGTGGATGCCTTTTCCGCATCAACCCCGGGTTTCCAACCGCAGCGTTTTCCGATTTCATCCCCCCAATGGCTCGTTCCCGTTCCTCCGGACTCCTGACCTGGATCCTCATCCTTGCCGTGCTCGGCGGCGCCGGCTGGGCCGGCTGGCGCTGGCGTCAGCAGAAGACGTCCACGGCGGCGGCGCCCTCCCTGAAGACCAATGCCGTGGTCCGGGGGGACATCACCCAGAGCGTCACGGCCAACGGCGCCCTCAATCCGGTCCGGGTCGTGTCTGTCGGCAGCCAGGTTTCGGGCATCATCACCGAGATGAAGGTGGACTTTAACACCCGGGTGAACGAGGGCGACGTGCTGGCCCGGATCGATCCCTCGACCTTTGAGCGCGAACTCGCCCGTGCGGATGCGGATCTGGCCAGCGCCAAGGCCGGCCTGGCCCTGGCGGAGATCAACCTGGAGCGCGACCGGGCCCTCCATGCCAACAAGCTGATCTCCGAGATTGAATTCAAACAGACGGAGGTCAGCCGGCTCCAGGCCGACGCCAGCGTGAAGATGCGCGAGGCCGCCTCGGCCAGCGCCCGCGTCAATCTGGAGCGCACCACCATCCTCGCCCCCATCGCCGGCATGGTGATCTCGCGCAAGGTGGAGGCCGGACAGACCGTCGCCGCCAGCTTCAACACCCCCGAGCTCTTCACCATCGCCAATGACCTCGCGAAGATGCAGATCGAGACCATGGTCAGCGAGGCGGACGTGGGCGGCGTGGAGGAGGGGCAGAAGGTCAACTTCCAGGTGGATGCCTTTCCCAACCGGCAGTTCACCGGACGCGTCAAGCAGGTCCGCTACGCCGCCACCACCAACCAGAACGTCGTCACCTACACCACCATCGTCGAGGTGGAGAACAAGGACATGAAGCTGCGTCCGGGCATGACCGCCAACGCCACCATCATCACGGCGCAGCGGACCAACACGCTCCGGGTGCCCAACGCGGCGCTGCGGTTCCGTCCGCCGGACAGCATCCGGGTCGCCTCGACCAACGACGCCGTGGCCAAGAAGAAAATCTCCGACCTGGAGCAAGCTGCTCGTCGCCAAGACCTGAGCAACGACGAGCTGTATCGGCGCAATGAGAAGCTCGATACCGAGAGCTCCGTTTGCACC
>JAFLEG010000289.1 GCA_017302195.1 Verrucomicrobiota bacterium | reverse complement strand
AACGCGCAACGGCTGGGCGTGAAGGCATTCGGATCCGAGAAGGTCACTGCCGGATCCATCCTCGTCCGCCAGCGCGGCACCAAGTTTCACGCGGGACGCAATGTCGGCACCGGACGCGACTGGACGCTTTTTGCGCTGGTGGACGGCCGGGTGCAGTTCGAGAAGGCGGCCCGCCGGGTTCACGTGGTTCCGGAGCCCAACCCCGTCGCCAATTGACTGACGGGTGCGCCACTCTCGGGCGAGGCGTAAGCCTCGCCTTTTTCTTTGGGCTGGTGCCCGATTCCCGCCGCCATGTTTGTTGATGAGGTCAAGGTGTTCGCGCGCGCCGGACACGGCGGCAAGGGGGCGGTGGCGTTTCACCGCGAGGCGTACATTCCCAAGGGTGGACCGAGCGGCGGCAATGGCGGCCGCGGGGGCAATGTCATCCTGGAAGCCAGCCACGATCTCAACAATCTCATCCAGCAGTTCTTCCAGCCGCGATTGATCGCCGAGAGCGGCCAGGGGGGGATGGGCAAGGGCATGGACGGACTGGCGGGGCGCGATCTGCTGATCAAGGTGCCCTGTGGCACGCTGGTCTGGAGGATCGCCCAGCCCGCGGCGCCTCCGGAAGCTCCCGCGGAGGATTCCGAGGCGGAGGATCCCGACCAGGCGCCCCGTCCGGGCCTCCGGGTGGCGTCCGCAGGGCGTCCGGTGATCCGAAGCGGCGCCCGTGCGCTGGAGATCAATCTGGAGACCGAGGGCGAGGAGGAGGGGCGGCGTCCGCTGCATGCTCCGGAGCGCGGGGAACTGGTGTGCGATCTGACAGAAAATGGCCAGCGCTTCGTGCTCTGCCAGGGCGGTCGCGGTGGATTGGGCAACCGGAACTTTGCCACCTCCGTCCGGCAGGCGCCCCGCTTTGCGCAGCCGGGTGAACCTGGAAGCGAAGGGGATTACCTGCTCGAACTCCGTCTGGTGGCCGACGTGGGCATCGTGGGCTACCCCAACGCCGGTAAGTCCACGCTGCTGGCCGCCATCTCCAAGGCGCGTCCCAAGATCGCCGCCTACCCCTTCACCACGCTGACCCCGCAGGTCGGCATCGTGGAGTATCCGGATCACCAGCGGCTCACCCTCTGTGACGTGCCGGGACTGATCGCCGGCGCCCACGCCAATGTGGGGCTCGGGCACAAATTCCTCCGCCACATCGCCCGTTGTCGGGCCCTGGTGCTGCTGCTGGACATGGCCGGCACCGAGGGGCGGGCACCGTGGGACGATTATCGCTCCCTGCTGGAGGAACTGGCGCTCTACGATCCGGCGCTGCTGGAGAAGCAGCGGCTGGTGGTGGCGAACAAGATGGATGAGCCGGGGGCTGAGGCCAATCTGAAGGCCTTCAAGCGGAAGATCCGCAAGACCCCGGTGCTGCCGATTGCCGCGGCCTTCCACGAGGGCATCCCGGCCTTCCTCAAGGCGATTCGCGAGATGGCCGCCGAGCCCTCGGCCTGAGCGGCTACAGGACCCGGGCGTAGATGCGCCCGGGGAGCTGTCGGACCAGGCGCTTCAGTTCCAGGCTGAGCAGGGCCACCGAGACGACGCTGGCGGCCAGTCCGGTGGTGCGGATCACCTCGTCGGGACTGCGCTCCGCACCCGGATCGAGGGCATCGAGGACCCGTGTTTCCGTCTCGGAGAGCTCAATGCCCGGAAGCGTTCCCGAGGAGGCGGCCGAGGGCGGCTTGTTGGACGGGGGGAACAGGTATTCGAACTCGCTGAGGATGTCCTCCGCGCCCTCGCACAGCTTCGCGCCCTGCTTGATGAGGTCGTGGCAGCCCTTGGACCGCGGGGAATCAATGCGTCCGGGCACCGCGAACACCTGGCGACCGTATTCGGTCGCGAAGTTGGCGGTGATCAGGGCGCCGCTGGAAAGATTGGCTTCCACCACCACGGTGCCCTGGGTCATGCCGGCCACGATGCGGTTGCGGATGGGAAAGCTCTGCTTGTCCGCCGGGCGGTTGAAGGGGAACTGCGTCATCACGGCGCCGTGGGCGGTGATGCGCTCATAAAGGGCGGCGTTCTCGGGAGGAAACACCCGGTTGATGCCGGTGCCCAGCACCGCGATGGTGCGCCCTCCGGCGGACAGCGCTCCCTGATGCGCCGCGGTGTCAATGCCGCGGGCGCCGCCGCTCACCACCGTCACCCCGGTGAAGGCCAGTTGATAGGCCAGCTTCCGCGCGACGTCCTGACCGTAGGGTGTCGTCAGACGGGAACCGACCAGCGCGACGCCGTTGCGGTCTTTGGGAAGCAGGGACCCCTTCACATACAGCACCATGGGCGGATCGTAGATCTGGCGGAGCAGGGGTGGATATTCGTCGTCTTCCGCAATCACGATCCGCACGCCGGAGGCTTCAATGCGGCGCAGTTCGTTTCCGAGGTCCACGGTGCGTTCCCAGGAGGCAATGGCGTCCGCGGTGTCCTCGCCGATCCCCGGCACCGCCATCAGTTCTTCGCGCCGCGCCCGGAGAATGGCGGCGGGGTCGGGTCCGAGGCAGGCCATCAACTGCCGCAAACGGACCGGGCCGACGTGGTCCACTAGGTTGAGGGCGATCAGCGCTTCTCGGGAGGTCATGCACCCGCCGGCATAGGCCATCCGCCGGGGGTGCGGCAATGCGCCGTGCCTCCCCAAAGTTCGCGACGAGCCGGCGCTGCCTGGACAGTGCATTCCTCTGTTGTCGGTGGGATGGCGTCAGTGCACCTCGATGCCCTGCACGTCCCGGGAGCGACGAACCGGGTCGGATTCGAACCTGGGTCACGTTCCACCTCGACCCCATTCAATCCCGCCTCGCGTGTGGATGAACGACGGGGACCGCGGGAAGCCCCGACGCGCAACGATCTCCCCGTAATCCGCAGCGACTCCACAGGGCAGGCGGAGGAACATGGGGTCGTGCAGAAGCCCGAACCCCACGCCGGGCACGGACGCGTTTCACCTCGACCTCGGTTCAATGCGTTCGCAGGAGTCGAAGGCCGCGGCCTCGATGCGAAGAACCGGCGGAGGCACCGGCACCGTGGTGGCACTGCGTGATGTGACTCGACGCCCCGCCGGGTTTTCGTAGGCTTCTCCCCGTGTTCCGAGATCACCCCATTCCCTTCCGTTTCCTCCTCTGGCTGGTGGGCATCGTCCTGCTGTGGTGCGGAGGCACTGGTTGTGCCACCCGTCCGGCGCGAACCGAGCAGTATCTCGCGGCCTCCGGGTTCAAGGTGATCCCGGCGACCACCCCGGAGCAGTTGCAGCACCTGGACACCCTGCCGGGCGGCAAGATCTCGGTGATCAAGCGTCAGGGGCAGGTGTATTTCATCTACCCCGACCGCGCCCAGAAGCAGCTCTATGTGGGGAACAACGCACAGTATTCCGCCTACCAGAACCTCCTGCTCAACGAGAAAAACCTTCAGCAGGGCTTCCAGGCCCAGCAGGACGAGACCAATGCGCAGATTCTCAACGCGGAGGCGACGGCCATCAGCAATGACCCCTGGGCGGTGTGGGGTGTCTGGCCGCTCGCGCCGTTCTGAGTCTCTCCCAGCCCATTTCCTGCCTCCGGACCTCCCATGAAACCGTTCCTCCTCCCTCTGGCCGCCCTGGCTCTTGCCATGGCGGCGTTCTCCGGCTGCGCCACCCCATCCCGGACCACGCAGATTGAGGCCCGGCTGGCGGCCGCCGGATTCCAGGTGATCCCCGCCACCACCCCGAAGCAGCTCGACCTGGTACGCACCCTGGCGCCGGGGCAGCTCACGGTGGTGACCCGGGACGGCAAGCCGTACTATGTCTATCCCGACGCCACCCAGCAGCAGTTGTACGTCGGTCAAGAGGCGCAGTATCAGGCCTACCAGGCCCGGGTGGAGATTGACGAGGCGGCGCGGTCCGATGCCCGTGCGGCGCAGCAGTCGCTGATGGAAGCGCGCAATGACGACCTGCCCCAGTGGAACGAGGCCTGGGGCTCCTGGACTGGCTATTGAGCTTTTCGATAACTTCTCTTTCCTCCCCGATGGTTTCTGGAAGATTCGCCGGATTCGTCGCCGTGGATTCTGCCGGTGACGTTGTTTCCGACTGATGATTTCCACCCTGCTTTGGATGGCCGCCGGTTTTGCCTCGGCCGTGGTCTTTTCCTCGTTCTTCGAGTGGACCCTGCACCGGTTTGTCATGCACCGCCCGGTCGGTGCCTTCGATTACCCATTCCGTACCCACGCCCTGATCCACCATCATGTGTTCCGGGCGGACGAGAGCTACCATGTCCAGCGGGAGGAGGATAAGGAGATCATCCCGATGGCCTGGTGGAACGGTCCGGTGCTGGTTGCGATTGGCTGTATTCCCTATGCTGCCGCGGCCTGGGCCATCGGGCATTGGGCGATCGTGCCCGGCGCGATGCTCGCCTTTGCGCTGTACTACGGCACCTACGAATACATGCACTGGTGCATGCACCTCCCCCGGAGACGCCGGGTGGAGCGTTCGGGGGTCTTCTTCCGGCTCAACGGGCACCACCTCCTGCACCACCGCTACATGCACAAGAATTTCAACGTGGTGCTGCCGCTGGCCGACCTGTGCCTGGGCACGCTGCTGCTTCGGGCGCGGACCCATTTCGCGCAGGCTCGCGGCCCCAGTGTTCCGGATGTGCAGCCGCGGACCCCGGCGTTGAATGCGGTGGTTCGCGGGGCGTGAGGCTCTCGTGGGGGGAGTGGGGCTCACACAAAGGCCGCCCAGGACACAGAGAAGGCAGGAGAAACCAGGCGGAGGCGGACCCAAACGGAAGGTGATTTGCTCTCTCCTTCCAAGTCGCTGTCTTTCTTTGCGTTCTTTGTGTTCTATGCGGTTAAACTCTTCTTTCCAGGCTCAATTGGCTCCCGGAGCCACACCGGCCATGAGGCGTAGCAGTCCGGCCTGGGAGAACTCGGCACGGGCCACTTCCCCGACCTGACGTCCCTCCCGCAGCACCAGGATGCGGCGGCTCAGGGCCATGAGCTCCGGCAGTTCGCTGGAGATGAGGAGAATGGCCGCTCCT
Source organism: Verrucomicrobiota bacterium (assembly GCA_017302195.1). Lineage (GTDB taxonomy): Bacteria > Verrucomicrobiota > Verrucomicrobiia > Limisphaerales > UBA9464 > UBA9464. The sequence goes on along the minus strand of JAFLEG010000289.1, from coordinate 1,111 downwards.
GCGGATGCCAGTTCATCCAGCAGCCGGTGGATCTCCGCCTTGGCGCCGACATCCACCCCCCGCGTGGGTTCATCCACGATCAGGATCGGACACTCCCGCGCCAGCCACTTGGCGAGGGCGATCTTTTGCTGGTTCCCGCCGCTCAGCCGCACCACCGGGGTCTCGACGGAGGGGGTCTTGACCCGCAGCCGCTCCACGAACCTCTGGACCAGGCCGCGTTCTGCGCCGCGCCGGATGACGCCGACGGATGCCACCCGGCCTAGGGCTGCCAGCGAGGCGTTTTCGCGGCAATTCAGCGAAAGCAGGAGGCCCAGGCGCTTGCGATCCTCGGGGAGAAAGCCGAGACCGGCACGCAAGGCGGCCTGGACATCGCCCTGCGGCAACGGTTGGCCGCGCACGGTGACCTGGCCGCGTGCCTGCGGATCGAGACCAAAGATCGCGTGCGCCACCTCGCTCCGACCCGCCCCGACCAGCCCGGCCAGCCCGAGCACCTCGCCGGCCCTCAGGCTGAAGTGGATGCCACTGCACCTGCCGGGAGAGGTGAGGTTCTCCACCCGCAGGACCTCGGACCCGGGCTCGCGCCGCACATGTTCCGGTTCATGCGGGGCGACGTCGCGTCCGATCATCTGATGCACCAGGGAGTCCGGGGTCATGCCAGCCACCGGGCTGGTGGCGACGTGACGCCCATCGCGGAGGACGGTCACCATGTCGCAGAGCCGGAAGATTTCCTCCATCCGGTGCGAGACGTAGAGCACGGTGATCCCGCGGGATTTGAGGCGGCCCAGCAGCGCAAACAGATGTTCGCTCTCCGCCACGGACAGCGAGCTGGTGGGTTCGTCGAAGACGATCACCCGGGCGCCGGTGCCGACGGCGGCGGCAATCTGCACCCGTTGTTCCTGTCCGGTGGTCAGCGCCGCCAGCGGCTGGTCCACGTCGAAGGGGGCATCAATCGCCGCCAGCATCTCCCGGGCCCGTGCCCGCATGGCGGATCGGGAGAGCACGCCGGCACGGGACGGCAGGTCGCCCAGGCAGAGGTTCTCGGCGATGGTCAGGTTGGGGCAGAAGGCCAGCTCCTGATGCACCATGGCGAGACCCAGTTGGCGCGCCGCGT
>JAFLEG010000288.1 GCA_017302195.1 Verrucomicrobiota bacterium | reverse complement strand
ACCGGGTGGCGAAGGACGCTCCGGACAAGGCGGATCCGGATTCCGCGCGGGTGGTCATGCAGATTGATTTTCCCTACTGCAACCACCATGGCGGCAAGATGGCCTTCGGCCCCGATGGTTACCTGTACGTCGGCGTGGGCGACGGCGGCTGGGAGGGGGATGTGATCAATGCCGGGCAGGACATGCACACCTGGCTGGGCAAGATGCTCCGCATTGACGTGAACACCCGGACGCCGGACCGCGGCTACGGGATCCCCAAGGACAACCCGTTTATCACCCCGCTGCAGCAGATGACCCTGTTCGGCGTCACGGAGCTTCAGTTTTCCAAGATCCAGCCCCGGGCCAAGCCCGAGATCTGGGCCTATGGCCTGCGCAATCCCTGGACCTTCTCCTTCGACCGCAAGACCGGAGACCTGTACATCGCGGACATCGGACAGAACCACTGGGAGGAGGTGGACTTCCAGCCGGCTGGCAGCAAGGGCGGCGAGAACTACGGATGGAAGTTCATGTGCGGCAGCCATCCGTTCCCGATTGAGCTGGAACAGGGCGCTCCCCGGGTGGGCGTTCTGCCCGTCGCCGAGTACAGCCATGTGGATCAGGGCATCTGCGTGATCGGCATCGGGGTGTACCGGGGACGGGAGTACCCCTCCCTGGATGGCACCTATTTTGTGTCCGACTGGGGCTCGGGAAAGATCTGGGGTCTGAAGCGGGATGGCGCCGGGAAGTGGCAGATGCAGGAGCTGCTGGATCTCGACACCCCGCTGCGTCCGACCGCCGGCGGCGAGGATGCCGCGGGGAACCTGTACGTGACGCAGGCCACCGCGAACTACGGCGGCCCCGTGGATCCCTACCAGAGCGAGCGCGGCGCCCTGTGGAAGATCGTGGCCGCCGACAAGGTGCCGGCTGGAGCGGTGGTGGCGCCGCTGCAGAAGTGAGGCGCGACGGAGAGCGGGCTTGGATTCCAGGGTGGCGGGTGGCGACCCTGCGTCCGCAATGAGTTCATTCCGATGGAAGCCGTGGGTGGCCACCGCCCTCGCGGGGGTGGCGGGGCTTGGGGTGTCCTGGGGCCAGGACAAGCCGGCGGCTTCGGCGGGCCATGATCCCGCGACCCATGGCGCCTCGGGACTCCGGAAGGAGCTGTTTGCCGGGATCACCGAGGCCGACTTCATCAAGCTGGGGGAGTCACCGAAGACGGTGAAGCTGGTCCTGATCGCCGCCTACACCCCGGTGAACTACGGCATGAACTTCAACGGCCATTTCAAGGGCAACGCGGTGTACACCGTGCCCACCGGATGGACCGTGGAGGTGACGTTCATCAACCCGAGTCCGGTACCCCACAGCCTGCTGGTGGTGGAGAAGGAGAAGGTGCGCAAACCGCAGGTGGGAGATCCCATCTTCGCCGGAGCCTCGGTGCCGAATCCGGTGACGGGCATGAGCCTCAAGAAGGAAACCTTTCGCTTTGTGGCCGGGGAGGCCGGAGATTATGCGCTGACCTGCGGATTTCCAACCCACGCCCTCAGCGGCCATTGGGTGGCCTTCAACGTCCGCGATGATGCCAAGGCGCCCAGCCTGAAGGTGGGGGATGGCGAACCGGTGGAGGCGCGGTAGCGCGGCGGTGGTGCTATCGCGGTGCGACGGCCGCCGGAGTTGGAGGGGCTCCGCGGAACAGGGGCAGGGACCGCTGCACGGAGTGGAAGACACCCCAGGCCAGCGGCAGGCCGACCAGGAACCAGGCGGCGAGGATTTTAACGGAGTTCACGGCGGGGAGGGATGGGGGTTGGAATGGCCTTCCAGGTGATGCCGGCTGTCCACGGGCCGGACGAGCAGGTTGGCGACGAGTCCGACCATGAGCAGCGCCGCCATGAGGTAGAGCGTGGAGTTGTAGGCTTCGGCCCGCGGGACGCCGGCCTCCTTGTTGGACGTCGAGATGTAGTTGATCAGCACCGGCCCCACGATCGCCGCCATGGACCAGGAGGTGATCAGGCGTCCGTGGATGGCCCCCACCTGATGCGTGCCAAACAGGTCCCGGAGGTAGGCCGGGATGGTGGCAAATCCGCCGCCGTACATGGAAATGATCACGGCCGTGACCGCGACGAAGAGGGCCTGGCTGCCCAGGCGCTGGGTCTGGGGGATCAGGCAGTAGAACAGGGCGCCCAGGAGGAAGAACACGCAGTACACCGCCCGGCGGCCGATGTGATCGGAGACCGAGGACCAGAGGAAGCGTCCGCCCATGTTGAACAGGGACAGCAGTCCGGCAAAGCCGCCCCCGATCGCGGCGCTCACGCCAAAGAGGTCCTGGCACATCAGCGATGCCTGTCCGAGAATGCCGATTCCGGCGCTGACGTTCATGCACAACACCACCCAGAGCAGCCAGAACTGCGGGGTGCGGACGGCCTGGTCTGCGGTGACCTGCGCGGAGGTGATCATCGCGTTGGTCCGCGTCGGCGGAAGCCAGCCCGGGGGACGCCAGTCCGCGCTTGGCACGCGGACAATCCAGGCGCCGAAGAGCATGAAGACCGCGTAGAGCAGGGCCATGGTGACGAACGCCGGGGCCACTCCGGGGGAGGTGGCGGATTTAAAGTGGTCCATTAATTGGACTCCCAGCGGCGAGCCGATGAGGGCGCCGCCGCCGAATCCCATGATGGCCATGCCCGTGGCCATCCCGGGGCGATCCGGGAACCACTTCATCAGCGTGGAGACCGGCGCAATGTAGCCGAGTCCGAGTCCGATGCCGCCCACCACGCCGTAGCCCAGGTAGAGCAGCCACAGTTGATGCCAGTGCACGCCGGCCGCGGCCAGAACGAGCCCGCCGCAGAAGCAGGCGGCACTTGCGGTCATCGCCTTGCGCGGACCGCTCCGTTCCACCCATTTGCCCAGCACGGCCGCCGAAAGCCCGAGCATGACCAGCGCGATGGAATAGACCCAGCCGATCTGGGGAATCGTCCAGTCCTCACCCCGGAGGGACTCGGTCACGCCCACCAGGCGGGTGAGCGGCACGTTGAACACGCTGAACCCATACACCTCGCCGATGCACATGTGCACCGCGATGGCCGCCGGCGGGACCAGCCAGCGGGAGAAATCAGGTCCGGCAACGGTGGCCTCCCGGTCGAGAAAACGCATGGGGACTGGGCCAAGTCTGCCGGGGGTGTCTGCGATGGCAAGCTTGCCGTCGGGTCGTTGGAGCAGCGGGGATAAAAAAGAGGGGCGATGCTCCCCAGCACCGCCCCTCCAACCTATGCGCCTGTCACACACCTGATGGCCGTCTCTCGAAAGCCATCGGGCGGAACAGGCTCCACCCAACACCTGCTCCGATGCACGCCGGGCGCAAAGTGTTCGAAAAATTTTCATGAAGTTTCATTTGGGCATTGAGCCAGTGGATGCGGCTGCGGGAAGTTGCCGTGTCTTTCGCCTGCCCGGTGCTCCCATGAAACGAACCATCCGTGTCGTGCTTCAGATCACGATGGTGCTTGGCGCCGGGCTTGTCGCGGCAGGCATCGCCAGCCTCGCGCCCGTGCGGCTGGATCCGGAGATTCGGGCGCCGTGGCGCGAGGCGACCCGGGTCCGGTTGGAGGCGCTGGATAGGGAGGGGGCCGTGGGGCAAGGGGTGCTGCGCGCCGGATTCGGACGCGCGACGCTGACGCCGGCCCTGGGCGTCACCGGTGGCGTTCCGGCGCGCGGTGAGTTCTCCAGCCTGCCGCTCGCCGGGTATGGGGATCGCAACGGTCGTCCGGCGGCGGGAGTGCTGGACGATGTCTGGGTGAAGGCGGTGGCCCTGTCGGTGGGCAGCCGCACCGGTGTGGTGGTGGCGGCCGATGCCCTGATCATTCCCCGGGACGTGGCCGATGCGGCGGCGTTGGCGGTGGCGTCCGCAACCGGCCTCCGGAGGGAACAGATCTATTTTGGGGCCACCCACACGCATTGCAGCCTGGGTGGCTGGGGGAAGGGGCCGGTGGGGGAGGCATTCGCCGGTCCGTTTGATCCGGGGGTGCGGGAGTGGTTTTCCGGACAGTTGACTGCGGCGATCCGTCAGGCCGTGGCGGACCTGAAGCCGGCGTCGCTGGGAACCGGTTTGTTTCAGGCGCCGTCACGGGTACGGAACCGTCTGGTGGGCGACGTGGGGCCGGTGGACGCGGGGTTTCACCTGATCCGCGTGCACCAGTCCGCCGGGGGTGAGGCGGTGATCGGCACCTTCGGAGCCCATGCCACCGTGCTGGGGTCCGACACGATGCAGTTCAGCGGGGATTATCCGGGCGCCTGGCAGCGGGCTGTGGAGCGGGAGCGGGGCGGGATGGCCCTGTTTCTGGCGGGCGCCGTCGGGAGCCAGAGTCCGCGGGCGCCGCAGGGAGGCGTCGAGGGCGCGACGGCCCTTGGCGAACTGCTGGCGATGGAGACGCGTTCCGTCCTGTCCGCCATGTCATTGAGCGATTCCGTGACTTTCGGATGGGCCAGCGTCGAGGCCGATCTGCCGGAACTGCAGAACCGGGTCACCGACGGACTCCGGCTGCGTCCCTGGCTTGCCCGGAAGCTTCTGCCACCGCTGGCGTCCGGAACCCTGCTTCAGGCCCTGCGGATCCAGGATGCCGTGTGGTGCTCGACCCCCTGCGACTACAGCGGGGAACTGGCATTGGATCTCCAGGGCATGGCCTGCCGCCTCGGGTTGACGGCGGCGGTGACCAGCTTCAACGGGGACTACATCGGCTATGTCATTCCCGGGAAGTACTATCACCTCGATGGCTACGAACCCCGGGTGATGAGCTTCTACGGGCCGAACATCCCCGGCTACTTCGATGGGATCCTGCGCGGACTGGTCTCGGCCGTGGGGCGGCCCGCGGCCCGGTAGCCGGCTCTCAGTTTCCGGCGTCCGGCCGGGTCCTGCGGGCGAAGTACGCCGCGCTCGCCAGCAGGCATCCGAGGCCCAGGGCGCTCATGAACCAGGTGAATCCGATGAAGAACTGGAGCCGGGACACCGCGCCGGCCGCCAGATCCTTGTACAACTGCACGCCCACCGACCCGGTGTAGCCGATGGCATCGGCCAGGTAGATGGCAAACACCGCCGTGCCGACGACCCGCGTGGAGGCGATCAGGCGGTCGAAGAGGACCGAGCCGTACGGCACGTAGGCCAGGTAGGAGCCGAGTCCGGTCAGGGTCATCCACCAGAACCCGTTCAGCAGTCCGGCCTGGAGCAGTGCCGTGGAGACACCCAGCAGCGCCACGCCGCCGCTCATGATCGCGAAGGCGGTGAGCAGGCCGCGCCGGTTGTCCTTCACCAGGTTGAGCAGCGCCAGCACGCCCATGACGCCGAACATGACCACGGTCTCGGCACGCGAGATGACGGTCTTGTTGGTTTTGTACGGGTAGCCCAGGCCGTCGAAGATCTCCACCTGGTAGTTGTCGCGGAAATCGCGGTAGGCGGTGAGGAAGAAGTAGGCGATGCAGAGAAAGGCGAGTCCGAAGGCGAACTGGCGCACGAAGGCGAGTCGGTCCGCACCCTGCATGGGTTCCCGCTCGACCCGGGCGGCGATGTCGGCGCGGCTGGGACGCGGGAGCTGGTTCAGCAGCCAGACCGAGGCGAGGAAGACCGGCAGGAAATGGAATCCGGCGATGGCAGGCATCCAGCCCTCGCTCACCGGACCCAGGGCCCGGCCCAGGACCGGTCCAATGAGGGGAATCCCGGCCCACCATCCGGCCACCGCCCCCTCCATGAGCGCGCGTCCGAAGTCCTTCACCACGCCGCTGGCCACGATGTAGGAGAGGCTCAGGCCCGCCAGCAGCAGTTCCGAGGTGCGGCGTCCCTCCAGGTACCACACCACCAGGCCCCAGATCATGCCCAGGGGAAGCCCGTTGAGGAAGATGGCGACCACCTTGGCGTTGTCCGGGAGAAATCCATACAGCACCAGCGCCGCCTGCGCCCAGAGGACCAGACCGATCAGCAGCCGGGCCCGGCGCTCGGGCGTGACCTCGGAGCAGACCTTGATGCCGATGTATTTCGACAGGGCGTACCCGAGGATCTGGCTGATGACGATGGCGGTCTTGAGCGCGACGTGGGTGCCCAGGAAGAACTGTCCCTCAAAGGTCGCGGCCGCGAAGGGCTTCCGGAACGCGTACATCGCGAAGTACGTGGAGAAGGCCGCCGCAATGGCGAC
>JAFLEG010000287.1 GCA_017302195.1 Verrucomicrobiota bacterium | reverse complement strand
GGGGTGTTGCCCGGCAAGGTGGTGGTTCTGGGCGGCGGTGTGGCCGGGGTCAACGCCGCACGCATGGCGCAGGGACTCGGTGCCGACGTCACCATCCTGGAGGTGGACATTGACCGGATGCGCTTCCTCGACATCACGCTGCACACCGCACACACGCTGTACTCCAACGAGGCGCACCTCATGGACCTGCTCCCCGAGGTGGACCTCCTGATCGGCGCCGTGCTGGTTCCCGGTGCCCGTGCGCCCCGCCTGATCCGGCGGGAGATGCTGCGCCGGATGCGTCCCGGAAGCGTGCTGGTGGACATCGCCGTGGACCAGGGCGGCTGCGCCGAGACCACGCGTCCGACCACCCATCAGGATCCGGTGTTCGTCGAGGAGGGGGTCACCCACTATTGCGTGGCCAACATGCCCGGGGCCTACGCCCGGACCGCCACCCAGGCATTGACCAACGCCACCTACCGCTACATTGAAACCCTGGCCGACCTCGGTCTGTCGGAGGCCTGCCGGCGTGTGCCTGCGCTGCTCAGCGGCATCAACATCCTGGGTGGCGAGATCACCCTTCGCCCGGTCGCCGAGGCGCACGGCCTGCCCTGCCACGACCCCGCCGTCCAGCTCGCCTCCCTGGAAACCCGCGCCTGAGCATCCCTCAGACGCGGAGCCCCGCCGTCCGGCGTCCGGCGTCCCCCCACCCGTTTCGTGGGCTTCGGGCAGTCCAACCGCTCTCAGGACACCCGCAACTTCACGTCGGTGACAGCCGCCGAGCCGCCCCAAAAATCCTGGGACTATCGCCCCAGCCAAAAACTGGCGGAGAGGGAGGGATTCGAACCCTCGTTACGGCTTTTGGCCGTAAACCGGTTTAGCAAACCAGCGCCTTCAGCCACTCGGCCACCTCTCCGCGCCGCCCCAAGAAAACACCGACCGGGTGGGAGGGTCAAGGCACGCGTCGGAGCGATCGTCACAGACCCCGAGATTCCTGGCTTAACGACCCGAACGGAGGGGAACACGACCGCCGCGATGCCAATGACTGGCTGACGGAACTTCAACCCCGGCACAGGGCAATGCGCCCCGCAGGGCCTCCAACTGTTGTCGCTAAAGAAAAACGGGCGGCCCTTGCGGACCGCCCGTTCTTGAAACCTCCGGCAATCAGAGGGACGCCAGCGGGGAGCCGGCCGACTCCTCGGACTCCACCGCCACCGGCGCCGGATCGTCGGGAACCTCCACCAGCGGACGGATCTTCACGCCGCGGTGCCCGCCGAAGCCGGTACCGGACGGAATGATGTGGCCCATGATGACGTTCTCCTTGAAGCCGCGGAGCGGGTCCGACTTGCCCATGGTCGCGGCTTCGGTGAGGACCCGGGTGGTGTCCTGGAACGACGCGGCGCTCAGGAAGGACTCGGTCTCCAGGGACGCCTTGGTGATGCCCAGCAGGACCGGGGCGCCTTCGGCAGGCTTGCCACCCATCTTCTCGACGCGGGCATTCTCCTCCTCGAAGGCGACCTTATCAATCTGCTCTCCCCACAGGAAGATGGTGTCGCCGGGCTCGGTGATGCGGACCTTGCGGAGCATCTGCCGGATGATGATCTCGACGTGCTTGTCGTTGATCGTGACGCCCTGGAGGCGATAGACCTCCTGGACCTCGTTCACCAGGTGCTCCTGGAGTTCGTGGGGTCCGCAGACGTCGAGGATCTCGTGGGGCACCACCGGACCGTCGGTCAACTGCTGACCCTTCTTCACGAAGTCACCCTTGTAGACGATGACGTGCTTGCTCATCGGCACCAGATGCTCCTCCTCGGTCCCCGTCTGGGGATCCTTGACGATGATGCAGCGCTTGCCCCGGACGGAGGGCCCGAAGTCCACCACGCCGTCAATGCGGGCGATCTCGGCGGCATCCTTCGGACGGCGCGCCTCGAACAATTCCGCCACGCGGGGCAGACCGCCGGTGATGTCCTTGGTCTTGGACGCCTTGCGGGGGGTCTTGGCGAGCAGGGATCCGGCCCCGATCTCGTCGCCCTCGCCCACGACCAGGTGAGCGCCGGCGGGAATCGGATACTGGGCACGGGGATCACCCTTCTCATCCTCGATGACGATCTGCGGATGGAGGTCCTCCTTGTGCTCGATGATCACCAGATCCTCCTGGCCGGTGGTCTCGTCCACCTCCTGCTTCATGGTGACGCCCTCGATGATGTCCGAGAAGCGGACGCGTCCGGTCTTCTCCGAGATGATGGGCACGTTGTAGGCGTCCCATTCGACGAAGATGTCGCCCTTCTTGACGTTGCCGCCATCCGGAACCGAGATGACCGAACCCACGACGATGGAGTGGGACTCCAGCTCCTTGCCATCGGGGGAGAGGATCAGCAGGGAGCCGTTCTTGTTCAGCACGATGTTGCTGCCGTCGTCCAGGGCCACCTCGCGGAGCTCCTGGTACTTCACGAGGCCGTCGTGCTTGGACTTGATCTGGGGCTGCTTGTAGGTCTGTGCCGCGGCGCCGCCGATGTGGAACGTGCGCATGGTGAGCTGCGTTCCCGGTTCGCCGATGGACTGGGCGGCGATGATGCCCACCGCCTCGCCGGGCTCGACCAGACGGCCCGTGCCGAGGTTGCGGCCGTAGCAGTGGGCGCAGACGCCGATCTTGGTCTCGCAGGTGAGCACCGAGCGGATCTTCACCTTCTCGATGCCGGCCCGTTCGACTGACTTGGACCGGATCTCGTCAAACTCCTCGCCCGACCCGATCAGCTTCACGTGCAGATCGGAGGGATCGAAGATGTCCACCGCCGAGTAGCGTCCGAAGATGCGCTCGCTGATCTTCACAACCTCCTCCTCGCCCTCGTAGATCGAGGCCACCTCGATGCCGTTGGTGGTGCCGCAATCCATCTCGCGGATCACGACGTCCTGGGCCGCATCCACCAGCTTGCGGGTCATGTAGCCCGAGTCGGCGGTCTTGAGGGCGGTGTCGGCGAGACCCTTGCGGGCGCCGTGGGTGGAGATGAAGTACTCGAGCACCGTCAACCCCTCGCGGAAGTTGGACAGAATCGGCTTCTCGATGATGGAGCCGTCCGGCTTGGCCATCAGACCGCGGAGACCGGCCAACTGCCGGACCTGCGCCTTGTTGCCGCGGGCGCCGGAATCCACCATCAGGAACACCGGGTTGTACTCCCGCTTGCTCTGGTTGGCCTCCAACGTCTTGAGCATCACGTTGGCGATCTGGTCCGTGCAGTGGGTCCAGATATCAATGACCTTGTTGTAGCGCTCCTGGTTGGTGATGACGCCCTTCTTGTGCTGCTTCTCGACGTCGGAGATCTGCTTGAGGGCGTGATCAATCTCGCGCGACTTCTCGGTCGGGATGATCATGTCATCAATGCCGATCGAGACCCCGGCCCGCGTCGCCTCCGCGAAGCCAATTTCCTTCAGCTTGTCGAGCGTGGTCACGGTGCGCTCGTGTCCGCAGACCTTGTAGCAGTTGAAGATGAGGTCCCCGAGCTTGGACTTCCCGACCGGGAAGTTCACAAACCCGAGTTCGTCCGGCCAGATCTCCGAGAAGATGACGCGGCCGACCGTGGTCTCGATGACATGCGCCTCGGCGTTGCCGAAGGTGGTCTTGCGACCGAGGTCTGGATTCTGAATCCGGATGCGGTCATGGGTCTTTAGCGCGCCGTCCATGTGCGCAAAGATCACCTCGCCCTTGGAGCCGAACAGCATCAATCGGTCACCCTCCTTGCGGGCGCGGCGCGGTTCGGCCGTAAGATAGTAGCACCCGAGCGTGATGTCCTGGGTGGGCGTCATGATCGGCTTGCCGCTGGACGGGCTGAAGATGTTCAGCGGGGCCATCATGAGCAACCGGGCCTCCATCTGCGCCTCGACGGACAGCGGCACGTGCACCGCCATCTGGTCGCCGTCGAAATCCGCGTTGTACGCGGTGCAGACCAGCGGATGAATCCGGATGGCCTCGCCCTCGATCAGGGTCGGCTCGAAGGCCTGGATGGAGAGACGGTGCAGGGTCGGGGCGCGGTTCAGCATCACCGGATGTCCGCGGGTCACCTCTTCCAGGATGTCCCACACCTCCGGAGACTGGCGCTCGATCATCTTCTTCGCCGAGCGGACCGTGTGAACGTAACCCCGGTCCTTGAGCTTGCGGATGATGAAGGGCTCGAAAAGCACGAGCGCCATCTTCTTGGGAAGACCGCACTGGTGCAGCTTCAGTTCCGGGCCGATGACGATCACCGACCGGCCGGAGTAGTCCACGCGCTTGCCGAGCAGGTTCTGGCGGAAGCGGCCGGACTTGCCCTTGAGCATGTCGGACAGCGACTTCAGGGCACGATTGCCCGCCCCCGTCACGGCCCGTCCATGACGGCCGTTGTCAAACAGGGCGTCCACCGCCTCCTGGAGCATGCGCTTCTCATTCCGGATGATCACCTCGGGGGTCTTCAACTGGAGCAGGTTCTTCAACCGGTTGTTCCGGTTGATGACGCGGCGGTAGAGGTCGTTCAGGTCGGAGGTCGCAAACCGGCCGCCCTCCAGGGGCACCAGCGGGCGCAGGTCCGGAGGAATCACCGGCAGCACCGTCAGGATCATCCAATCCGGCCGGCTCTTGGACTTCAGGAAGCCCTGGTAGAGCTTGATCCGCTTGGCGATCTTCTTGCGGTTCTGCTTGGACTTGGTCTCCAGCATCTGCTGCTGGAGCGACTCGACGGTCTTCTCCAGCTCAATCTTGGCAAGGGCATCGCGGACGGCCTCGGCACCCATCTTGGCGACGAAGGCGTCATTGCCGTAGGTGGCGCGGGCCTCACGGTACTCGTGCTCGCTGAGCAGTTGCAGGTCCTTGAGCGGGGTGTTGCCCGGGTCAATGACCATGTAGTCTTCGTAGTAGATCACCCGCTCCAGGTTGCGGGCCGTCATGTCGAGCATCAGGCCGATGCGGGACGGCATGCACTTGAAGAACCAGATGTGCGACACCGGCACGGCCAGCTCGATATGGCCCATCCGCTCGCGGCGCACGCGGGCGAGGGTGACCTCGACACCGCAGCGGTCGCAGACCACGCCGCGGTGCTTGATGCGCTTGTACTTGCCGCAGGAGCACTCCCAGTCCTTGACCGGACCGAAGATGCGCTCGCAGAACAGGCCGCCCTTCTCGGGCTTGAACGTGCGGTAGTTGATGGTCTCGGGGTTCTTGACCTCACCCTTGGACCAGGAGCGGATCATTTCCGGCGACGCCACCTGGATGGCGACGTGATCCACCTGATTGACCTTTTCGAGGCCGAGCAATTCACGGGCGGTATCCCTGGAGGAAATCATACGATATTCGTTGGCGGTGACAGTTGGATCCGACGGTTCAAAGCATCGCAGCAAGCGCTGACGACGTGGTTTGCGGCGCCTCCGCCGGGTTGGAGTAACCCACCCGGACATCCAGGCCCAATGACTGCATTTCCTTGACCAGCACGTTGAACGACTCGGGGATCCCGGCCTCCAGCGTGTTGTCGCCCTTCACAATGCTCTCATAGATCCGCGTCCGGCCCTGGACGTCGTCCGACTTGACGGTGAGCATTTCCTGCAGGGTGTAGGCGGCGCCGTAGGCCTCCAGTGCCCACACCTCCATCTCGCCGAAGCGCTGGCCGCCGTACTGCGCCTTGCCGCCCAGCGGCTGCTGGGTAACCAGGGAATAGGGACCGACAGCCCGCGCGTGGATCTTGTCGGCGACGAGGTGTCCGAGCTTCAGCATGTAGATGTAGCCCACCACGACCTCCTGATCGAACGGCTCGCCCGTGCGGCCGTCGTAGAGGGTTGCCTTGCCGTTTTCGCCCACCAGCGGTGTCAGGCCCTGCTTCTTCTGGCCGTCCACCACCTCCTTGAGGTAGTTGCGGACCTCCTTCTCGCGGATGCCGTCGAAGACCGGGGTGGCGATCTTGATGCCCAGAACGCGACAGGCCCAGCCCAGGTGGGTCTCCAGCAACTGGCCAACGTTCATTCGCGACGGAACGCCCAGCGGGTTCAGCACGATGTCCACCGGGGTGCCATCCGCCAGGAACGGCATGTCCTGTTCGGGGACGATTGCCGCCACCACGCCCTTGTTGCCGTGGCGGCCGGCCATCTTGTCGCCGACCGAGAGCTTGCGCTTGGAGGCGACCTAAACCTTCACCTGCTTCACCACGCCGCCATCGGTCTCCTCACCGGACTCCATCCGC
>JAFLEG010000286.1 GCA_017302195.1 Verrucomicrobiota bacterium | reverse complement strand
GATAACATCCACCACGGTGACCGCTCCCCGCAGGGACTCGGGTGACACCGCGGCGCCCCACTGGTTGGTGAGACGAAACGAACTCCATTCCCCGAGAACCGGAAGCGGCGCCGGTTGACGCTGGCGCCACAGCGCAATGCCCACCAGCACAGCCATGGCGGCACCAAAGAGGGTCCAGAGCACCCGCTGCGTCCGGTTCATGACCTGCCCCCAAAGGGAAACGGCCGCCGGAAGCACTCCGACGGCCGGCATCCCGCGCAGCAGCACCGCCTACTCAAAGCCGCCGGCTCCTCCCGACTTGGCCTTCTCGGCATACCAGGCCGCGTACTCTTCGGCGGTCACCACCTTGAACTCGCCCTTCATTCCGGAGTGCAGGTTCCCGCACAACTGGGCGCAGATGATCATGTACTCGCCGGTCTTGGTGGGCTTGAAGTGCACCGGAATGGTCATGCCCGGGATGGCGTCCTGGGTGACCCGCATGCGGGGCAGCTTGAAGCAGTGGATCACATCCATCGAAGAGATCTTGCAGATCACCTCACGGTTGACCGGCAGCAGAAACGGTTCGCGCAGACAGGTGACGTCATCCTTGCCATCGGCATCATTCGGATCGAGTCCGAAGGGATTGGAGCCCGCAAACTTCACATCCTGCTTCCCCCACTTGCCATCCGGTCCGGGGTAATGGGCGTTCCAGGCGAACTGCTGCGCCATGATCTGCACCTCGATGGGATCGGTCTCGGGATTGCCGGTGGCGACCGGGAACTGATCCACCGCCTTGGCCCACAGCGGGACGGCAAACCCGAGCAGCAGGAGCACCTCCACCGCAGCGACACCCACCTCGGCGTAGGTGGAGAAATGCGAGCGGGCGCCGGTGTGGTCGGCCTTGGGGTTGGCGGAGCTCCGGAAACGGAAGACCGCAATGAGGAAATAGGCCAGCCAGCCGACGAAGAGCACCGCCATCAGCAGATGGATGTACAGCGTGAGGTCATCCAGGCTCTTGCCGTGAGCCGACGCATTTTCAGGGGGGAGGAAGTAGTTCCAGAAGCTCATGACGAAACGAAAGGAAGGCGGACTCAGGGGCAGGTTCAGACGGACGGATCATCGGCGCCGGACTCCGCGAGGCGGGAGGAGCGGCGACTCACAAAGACAAAGAAGGAAGCGATCAGGCCCAGCATGGTCCCGATCACCGCCAGGAGGGTCAGAATTCCGGCATTCATGCCATGGGCCAGCGGCGAGTCGGTCTTGCCGAAGCAGGCGGCACAGGCGTCGGCACGGGTGGCGAGCACCACCTGCAGCACGGCCGTGGAGGCCCAGGTCAGTCCGGAACGAAGGAGTCTCACAGGTAGCTGATGTTCTTGAATTTTTTCAGGAAGACCCTGCCGTACACCGCCAGTCCGGCACCGGCCAGCAGCGAGGCAATACCAAACGCCAGATCACGGGCCGATCCCCCGTCGCGGTAGTTGCCGAAACTCCAGCTCGAAACCACCAGGGTGAGCAGGATCGAGACGGCCACAAAGACGACGTGGAAGGCCTTAAGGGACATAAACGGTCCTGGGAAGCGTTCCAGGGATCGGGTCCTTTTCGGAGAACAGGATGAGCGCCACCATGCCGATGGCAAAGGCCACAGTGGTGGCCATGACCAGGTAAATGGCCTTCCGTTCGGACAGCAGGTGCATGAAGTAGGCGCACACCAGGTAGGCCTTGATGGAGGCAATGAACAGCGCCACGGCAATGGTCAGCGCCACGCTGCTGAACTCCCATTCCCGGGCCAGCACGGTGATCAGCGTGCCCACCAGGAGCGCCGCACCCACCCCCCAGTACACCTTCTTGTGGGCGGCGAAGTCGTAATCGTGGTGGTGATGATGGTGTCCGGCGTCCGCCGGAGCCGCCGCCGCATGTTTGGAATCGCTCATGAAGTCAGGAAAGGAGGATCAGAGGAGGTACACCACGGGAAACAGGAAGATCCAAACCAGGTCCACAAAGTGCCAGAACAGGCCGCCCACCTCGATGCGGTTGGTGAACTGTTCCGGACTGGTCTTCCACATCCGGGTGCCGATGAAGCCGAAGTAGAACAGCACCAGCGCCCCGCCCAGCACATGAAGACCGTGCAGGAAGGTCATGGTGAAGTAGATGGCGAAGAACGGGTGCGTGGACGGAATGAAGGCCTTGAGGCTCACAATGTCGGACACCGGAATCTCCCGATCGTTGTGATGACGCCCTTCGGCGTGGGCCTTGTGGATGTCTTCCGGAATGGCATGCCCCACCGGGAACCGGAACTTGTTGGGAATGTCCTGCTGCACCTTGAGGGTCTCGATCTTGGACTCCTCCAGGTTCTTCTTGGTCCAGAAGAGCGGCGACTTGCCGTTGACGTCGAGGTGACCGGTGATGCGGGAACCGTCGGCGAGCTGGATGACGTAGTGCCCGAACTTCTCCTTGTACTCGAAGGTCTTGATCAGCAGGAACCCCAGAGCGCAGGCGACGGTGACCGCCATGAACTTCTGGAAACGCGCAAAATTGTTCTGCTTGAGCGCGATCCAGGCCATGACCACGGTCACCGACGAGGTGATCAGCACCGCGGTATTGAAGGTGCCGATCGGGATGTTAAGCAGGCCGTGCGGCCATCCCAGGGCGACTTCGGGCCAGAACCCATGCGGCGCCTGCACCCGGAGCAGGATGTAGGTCGAGAAGAAGGCGCCGAACAGCATCACTTCCGAGGCCAGGAAGAGCCAGATGCCAACCTTGGCGTTGTACAGGCCGGTATCCGGCCTGGGTTTTACGGTGTAGGGGATTTCCATGGAGTCAGAACGGGAGGGGAGTCGTGCGGTGATGGGCGCTCAGTTCGGCTGGTTCTGCGGGGTGAAGTCCCGCTTGGCTCCGGGAACGCTGTATTCGTAGGGCCCGCGATAGACCACGGGGGTCTCCGCGAAGTTCCCGTGCGGCGGCGGTGTCGGGGTCTGCCAGTCCAGGGTGGTGGCCTGCCAGGGGTTGTCGGACGTCACCTTGCGTCCGTTCCAGATGCTCCAGAAGAAATTGATGATGAAGGGAAGCTGGGCGATGGCCAGCAGCATGGCGGCATGGGTGATAAACTTGTTGAGCCACAGGATGCCCGGATCCGCCCCCACGCCGGCGGCGAAGTAGGTGGCACCACCGTCGTACATGCGGCGGCTCATGCCGCGGATGCCCTGGATGAACATCGGGGCGAAGATCAGGTTCATCGCGATCAGCGAAATCGCCCAGTGCACCTTGCCCCAGAATTCATTCATCATCCGGCCGGTGATCTTCGGGAACCAGAAATAGACACCGGCGAACAACCCAAAGATGGTCCCGGGGGCCACCACGTAGTGGAAGTGCCCGATGACGTAGTAGGAATCGTGCAGGTAAATGTCGGCCGCATTCAGCCCCAGCGGCAGTCCGGTCAGCCCGCCAATGCCGAACATCGGGAGGAAGGACAGGGCGAAGAGCATCGGGGTGTTGAAGCGGATGGAACCGCCCCAGAGCGAGATGAAGAGCGCCGAGAGAATGATCACCGAAGGCACGGAGATCATCATCGTGGTGGTCTGGAAGAAGGTGGCGATCTTCGTCCCCATGCCGGTCATGTACATGTGGTGCGCCCACACGATGAAGGCGAGGAACCCGATGGCCAGAACTGCGTACACCAGCGAGCGGTAGCCCCACAGCGGCTTGCGGGTGTTGTTGGCAATCACCTCGGCCACGATGCCCATGGCCGGGAGGATCAGCACATACACTTCGGGATGGGCGAGGAACCAGAACAGATGCTGCCAGAGCAGCGGACTGCCCCCGCCGGAGATGTCCAACTGCTGGCCGTTGTACACCAGGCCGGTCGGCAGGAAGAAGGAGGTGCCGAGAAGGTTGTCCGAAAGCTGGAGCAGACCCGCAGCTTCCAGGGGCGGAAAGGCCAGCAGCAGGAGGAATCCGGTGACAAACTGGGCCCAGACGAAGAACGGCAGCCGCATCCAGGTCATGCCCCTGGCCCGGAGCTGGATGATGGTGGCGATGAAGTTGACCGCGCCCAGCAGGGAGGAGGTGATCAGCAGCACCATGCCGATGAGCCACAGGGTCTGGCCGTCAATGTAGTTGTTCAGGTCCGCGACCGAGGCCAGGGGGGAATAACTGGTCCAGCCCGACTTGGCCGCGCCACCGGGCACAAAGAAGCTGGCCAGCATCACCACCCCGCCCCAGAAGAAGAAATGGTAACTGGCCATGTTCAGCCGTGGGAAGGCCATGTCGGGCGCACCGATCTGCAGCGGCGTGACGTAGTTGCCGAAGGCGCCGAAGGCGAGGGGCACGATCGCCAGGAACACCATGATGGTGCCGTGCATGGCGCCAAAGGCGTTGTAGAGGTCCGCCTGCATGACACCGCCGGCGGCCATGTCGTCCCCCAGCGCCTTGTTCAGCAGTCCGCCGACCAGCGGAATCGGGTCATTCGGATTCGCCAACTGCTGGCGCATGGCAAGCATCAGCAGGAAGCCGAAAAAGAGGAACAGCAGGGAGGTCAGCCCGTACTGGATTCCGATGATCTTGTGATCGCTCGAGAAGATGTACTTCGTGAGGAACGACGGCTCGTGGTGATCGTGCGCATGGCTGCCGGAATGAACCGAACCGGCCCCCGGATGCGTGATGGCGGTCTGCATAGATGAAATTCAGTGCGGAAAACTCAAAGGGTGGATGCGGGCGCGCCGGCAGCCGCGGGAGAGGCTAACGACGGTCCGGGCGGGGAAGTCAATTTCCGGCTGGGCTTGTCCACAACCAGAAGCACCAGCAATAGGGGCAAGTAGAGGATGCTGGCGAAGAACAGCAGGCGGGCGGTGCGCGGCGTCCGCGTGCGCGCAAACACCACGGAGGCGGCCAGAAATCCGATTCCCATCAACAGCGCACCGGCGAGATACCAGCGTCCGGCAAGCCCGAACAGGTAGGGAAACCAACTGACCAGCAGGAGGGCGAACGTGTTGCGCACCGCCGAGGCCGCGGTGCGACGACCGTCAGGATCCACGCCGGAAAGCATTCGGTAGCCGGCGCCGGCATAGTCGTCGCGATACAGCCAGGCGATCGCCATGAAATGCGGCAACTGCCAGAAGAACAGGATGCCGAACAGCGACCAACCTGGAGCCGACAACGACTGCGTTGCCGCCGTCCAGCCCATCAGGGGCGGCAGCGCCCCGGGAATGGCGCCCACCACCGTGTTGAGCACCGTGCGGCGCTTCAGCGGGGTGTAGCAGAAGAGGTAGGTGACCAGGGTCACGGCACCGAGCAGCGCCGTGAGCGGATTGACGGCGATCAGGAGCCAGCCCATGCCGGCGACGCTCAATGCCGCGCCCGCGGCCAGCGCGGTGTTCGGTGTCACCCGTCCCGAGGGCAGCGGACGATCGGCGGTGCGACGCATCCGGGAGTCCCATACCCGTTCCAGCAACTGATTGAGGACCGCGGCCCCCGCGGCCAGCAGCTGCTCGCACGTGGCGGATTCCCCGGCCGGGTTCTGGCGCACTCTCAAACTCACGTTTCAAACACATGTTTGAACCGGAGGCCGCGTTGTGCAAGCGGTTTGTTTCCGGGACCCGCCGGACGCGTCCCCGCCGCGGGGCGGGATTTCAGGCGGCCGTGGGCTGGTCCTTGGGCGGCGCCGCGGACAGCAGGTACTCCGGCTGGCGCGAACTGAAGAACTCGCAGGCCCAGGGGTCGGTGAACAGGATCACCAGGTTGCCGGCCGCGTCCCGCGCCATCCTCGCGCCCGTCGGCAGCAGGCCCTCCAGGCCCACCGGGTCGGGCGCCTCGCCCATCACCCACCGCACCACCGACCAGGTCCCCTGCTCCATGCGCGACTCCGCGCCGTACTCGGACTGCAGCCGGAACTGGACGACCTCGAACTGGAGGGGGCCGACCGCGCCGAGCAGCGGCACGCGGGACAGCGAATCGAGCGGGAAGAATGCCTGCACGACACCCTCCTGGAGCAGCTGTTCCAGGCCCTCGCGGAACCGCTTGAACTGCGCGGTGGTCGTGCTGTGCAGGTAGGCGAAGCACTCCGGGGTGAACCTCGGGATCTCCTCGAACACCACCGAGGCGTCCTCCGCCAGGGTGTCGCCGATGCGGAACTCGTCGTGCCCGACCAGGCCCACGACATCCCCCGGGTAGGCGACATCCACCGTCTCGCGCTCGCGCGCGAAGAG
>JAFLEG010000285.1 GCA_017302195.1 Verrucomicrobiota bacterium | reverse complement strand
CCGCCAGGCGGTCCGGATGCCGCCGCGCCTGCACGTCAAACGCGGCGTGGATCGCCGGCTGCACCGCGGCCACCAGGGGCGACTGCGGCATGGGCAACGCCGCCGCATCGCAGGGCAGCACCAGCGAGGGCTGGCCAATCAGCAGATCCGGATTCCCGGTGACCGCCGTCAGCAGCGCCTCAAACTGGGCCAGCAGGCGGGTCACCCAGGATTCCCCGAATTGGTCCGATGCATAGCGGGCCTTCAGGGCGAACACGCCCGGTCGCAGGATCACGTACAGGGTGAGGTCGAACTTGGGATGAGTCGGCGGTACCGGTTCCGGCGTGGATTCCAAGCCCGGCAGCACCAAACCCTCCTGCTCGAAGCCGATGAGGTTGAACAGCACCTGAAATACCGGATGATGCCGCGCCCCCCGGTCCGGATGCAGCGCCTCGATGAGCTTCTCGAAGGGCAGGTCCTGGTGATCCTGCGCCTCCAGCACGGCATCCCGCACCTGGCGCACCCAGTCGCCAAATG
The DNA here is from genome assembly GCA_017302195.1 of Verrucomicrobiota bacterium. Classification (GTDB taxonomy): domain Bacteria; phylum Verrucomicrobiota; class Verrucomicrobiia; order Limisphaerales; family UBA9464; genus UBA9464. The sequence goes on along the minus strand of JAFLEG010000285.1, from coordinate 5,668 downwards.
CGGGATTCCCGTGCTTCCGGGTCCGCAGCGCCACGGTGTTGATGAAGTATCCGATCATCGGCTCGGCTTCCTTCAACCGCCGTCCGGCGACCGGTACCCCCACCACCACGTCGTCCTGACCGGACCTGCGGGTCAGCAGCGCCTGGAAGGCGGCCAGCAGCACGATGAACGGGGTGGCGCCCAGTGATTGGGACACCCGGGCCACGGCATCCGACAACGCCGCGGGCAACTGCCGGACGACATTCAGAGCCACGGAGGATCCATCGGTCGCCGCCTCCTCCCGCACCAGTTCCAGCCGGGGTGGAGCGCCGGCCAACTGCCGTGTCCAATGGGCGATCAACGCCTCCATCCGCCCGCCCTCCAAAGCGCGCCGCTGCCACTCCGCCACATCGGCAAACTGGTATTCCAGCGCCGCCGGGGCGATGCCAACCCCGGAGAGTGCCGCGGCGTACCCCGCCGTCAGTTCGCGGTGAAATACCTCCACCGACCATCCGTCCGCGATGATGTGGTGGAAGGCGCGCAGGAAGACGTGCTCGGCATCTCCCAGCCGCAGAAGCCGAAATCGAAAGAGCGACCCGCTCGCCAGACGGAATGGGCGCGACAGCACGGCCTGGTGCGCGGCCTGGAGCCGCGACTCGCGCTCCGCGGGCGAAACACCGGAAAGGTCCTCACTCTCCAAGACCGTGTCCGGAACAGGCCGAACGATCTGGCGAAGCGTGCCACCGGACTCCGAAAACACCGTGCGCAGGGATTCGTGCCGCTCGACGATCCGGCGGAGAGCGCGCTCCAGGGCGGCGGCATCCAGCGGACCCCGAAGCCGCACCGCATCCGGCATGACATAGGACGTGCTCCCCGGATCCAGAGCCTCCGCAAACCAAAGCCGCTCCTGGGCATGGGAGGCCCGGGGAGGTGGATTGCGCGGCACAGGCCGCAACTCTCCAGCCCGAGGTGACCGAGCCCCGATGCCCGCCGCCGGAACGTCACCGCCCTGCTCGCCGGACGCCCCCATCGCCTCCAGCAGTCCGGCCACCGTCGGCGCCTCGAAGAGCATCCGCAGGGTCACCGTCGCCGGGAACGCGGTGCGGATCCGGGCCAGGAGTCGCATGGCACTCAGCGATTGTCCTCCCAGCGCGAAGAAGGAGTCGTGCAACCCGAATTCCGGAACGCCGAGCACCTCCTGCCACAGCGCCGCCATCCGTTCCTGCGCGGGGGTCCATGGCCTCCCGTCCTCCTTCCCCGGGCCCTCGGTCACCGGCGGCTCGACAGTCGTGATCCGGTCCAGTCCCCGCGCATCCAGCTTGCCGTTGGCGAGCTTCGGAAACTCGGGGAGCCAGTGAAAGCGCACCGGCACCGCCGGCACCGGCAGGTGAGCCAGCAACTGCCGCCGTACTTCGGACAACGGAAGCGGCTCGCCGGCCCAGGACACGAAGGCGGTCAGGCGCGGCAGCGACCGGTCATCCGCCGTCATGAGCCGCACCGCGACCTCCCGGACCCCGGGCAGGCGACGCAGTTGCAGGTCCACCTCGGACAGATCAATCCGGTTGCCGAGAATCTTGACCTGCTGGTCCCGCCGTCCCTGAAACAGCAGGCGGCCCTGCGGATCCCGCGTGGCAAGATCGCCGGTGTGATGACAGCGTTCTCCGCCGGACCCGGGCACTTCCGGGAAGGGTTCAGGAGCGCGCCGTTCCCGCCGCCAGTAGCCCGCGGCCAGCCATCGGCCCTGCACCACGATTTCCCCGGGCTCGTCCGGAGCGGCTGCGAACCCGTCCGCTCCCAGCAGACGCACGGTCACCCCCGGCACCGGCATTCCGGAGGGCAGGATCGCCCCGTCCCTGGGTTCCTGCGGGTCCACGAATCCATGGGCGTACAGCGAGGAGGTCTCCGAGGTGCCGATGCCGGTGTAGAACCGGCAGTGCGGCGCCGTGTGACGCCGGCACAGGTCCAGGTCGTTCCACGTCACACGATCCCCGGCCAGATAGACGGTGCGCAGATCGGGAAGCACCTCCCCGGGGCCCAGCTCCTGCACCAGTTCGCGGAAGATCGGCGGGACCGAATGATACCGGGTCAGGCGTTCCTGCCGGATCCAGTCCCGGAGCGCCGCCACCCCCCGGTCGCGAAACGGGAAGAAGCCCACCGAGGCGCCGCACAGGAGGGCCGCGTAAAGATCCCGGGTGCAGCCGACCGTGGAGGGAGGATACAGCCCGGTGAGCCGGTCGTCCGGAGTAAGCCCGAGGGTCGCGGCGTGGACCGACACCTCGTGCAGCAGGTTCGCATGCCTCAGGGCAATGCCCTTGGGCGCGCCGGTGGACCCCGAGGTGTAGGTCAGGAAGGCAACCGAGTCCTCGCTCCGCGGCACCGCCGGCGTGACGGACGCCGAGGCCGGCGCATCGGACAGGCCGGACATCTCCAACGGCGTCACTCCCCATGCAGCAACGGCCCCTTCGGACCCTGAAGCACACAGCACCCAGGCCGCGGTGCTGTCGGCGATGAGGTCGCGCAGGCGGGCCTCCGGCAGGCGGAGGTCCAACGCCAGGTAAATCGCTCCCTCCGCCAGCACGGCCAGCAGGGCCGGCACCCACTCGGCGGGATCCTCCAGGGCCACCGCCACCACCCTCTCGGGCCCCACTCCCCGGTGGCGCAGCACCGCGCGGACCGACTCCATCCGCCCGGCCAAAGCCGCATACGACATCGGAGGACGGTCCGGAAACCGCAGCGCGGGACGTCCACGCAACCGCGAGGCCACGGACAGAAACCGGTCGGCGACGGAGAACGGCGCCCCTGGGGGAAACGACACCGCCGGCACCACGCTCCCGGAGTCTTCACGGGATGCCGACGGGCCGGGTTCCCATCCGGACACCGGAGCAGGCGAAGTTTCGGGGACTGGATCGGGGCCGTGAATGTCCGCGAGGGTCCGGGGGAATGATGCCGGGTCAAGGGATTTGCTCCGTCGCCACCCTGCAGAACTACGCCTGCGCGTCCTTCCGGTTTCCCGCGGTCCCGTCCTGCGCCGTGCGGATCCACTGCGTCGCCAGCACCGCCAACAGCGACGCCCCCATGACCAGGGTCGAGAGCGCATGGATCTCCGGCGAAAGTCCGCGCCGGACACCCGCATAGATCAGCACCGGCAGGGTCGCCGTGCCCGGACCGCTGAGCAGGAAGGCGGTCACGAAGTCATCCAGGCTCAACGTGAAGGCCAGCAGTGCGCCGGCCAGGATCCCGGGGGCAAGCAGCGGGAGCGTCACCGCGCGAAACGCCGCCAGCGGCGTGGCGCCCAGATCGCGCGCCGCTTCCTCCAGCGCCGGATCGAGTCCCGTCGCCCGGGCGCGGACCACCAGCGCGACAAAGGGCAACTGGAAGGTCACATGCCCCAGGATGATCAGCAGCAGTCCGGGCTGGCCCACCCCGAGCCATCGCCGGGTCTGTCCGAAAAAGAGCAGCAGCGCCACCGCGAGCACGATGTCCGGCAGCAGCACCGGCAGGCGCAACACGCCGGCGGCGAGGTGGCGTCCCGGAAAGGCGAACCGTGCCAGCCCATACCCCAGCAGCGACCCGAGGACCGTGGCGATCACGGTGCTCGCGGTCGCCACCAGCAGCGAATTCCCGCCCGCCCGGAGGGCATCGGCATTGCGCCCCAGGGCGGCGTACCAGTGGGGGGTAAACCCGCCCCAACGGGCCCCGAAACGATCGGCATTCACCGAGGCCACCGCCACGGCCATCAGCGGCAGATACAGGTACAGCAGCACCGCGGCCGATCCGACCCCCAGGATCCCGCGGGTGAACGGGCGCCTCATCGCCCGCCCTCCACTACGCCGCTGCGGTCCCGCCAGAAGCGGACGCCAGCGGCGGCCATCATCAGCGCCAGCGTCACGCAGGCCATGGCCGCGCCGAAGGGCCAGTCACGGCTGGCGCCGAACTGCTGCTGGATGGCATTGCCCAGCATCAGGGTGCGCGCGCCTCCCAGCAGGTCGGGCACCACGAACTGTCCGGTGGCCGGCAGGAAGACCAGCGCCGCCCCCGCGGCCAGACCCGGACGGATCTGTGGCAGTATGGCGTGCCAGAACACTCGGACCGGCGGCGCTCCCAGATCCGCCGCCGCCTCGGCCAGGGTCCAGTCCAGCTTCTCCACCGAGGCGTACAGCGGCAGGACCAGGAACGGCAGGAAGTCGCACACCATGCCCAACCCCACCGCCAGCCACCCCGGATACAAGCCGTCCCCGGGCGCGATGAACCCCAGGGCGGCCGCGGCCCGGGACAGCGGCGCGCCCGGCGCCAGGAGCATCTGCCAGCCATAGGTCCGGATCAGCAGATTGGTCCAGAACGGCACGATGACCAGTGTCAGCACCAGGCTGCGCCAGCGCCCCGGCAATCGGGCGATGCAAAACGCCAGCGGAGTGCCCAGCACCAGACAGAGCAGCGTCGTGGCCGCCCCCATGACCACACTGCGGGCCAGGATGCGCGGGTAGAGCGGGTCAAAGCCCAGTTCGGTCCAACCCGCCAAGCGTGCATAGTTCTCCCCGGTGACCGGAAGTCCGAAGTCGCCGTAGTCCCCGCGGGTGAGTCCGCTGGCGGCAGCGATGAGCAGCAGCGGGAATCCCAGGAACACCAGCAGCCAGGCCAGCGCCGGCCCGGCGGTGATCCAGGCGCCCCGCGCGCCTCCCTGTGCCGCGGACGTCTTCATGCGCGCAGCACCGTCAGGGCTTCGGGCGGCACGGCCAGACGAGCGGTGATCCCCTCGCTCAACGCGGACAGCCCGGCGGTTCCGGTGAGGGCGGTCATCTTGAACCGGAGTTCCCCCCGCTCAAACTCGCACTCCGTGGCGGCGCCGGTGAAGGTTCTCCGGACCAGCCGGGCTTCAAACCCGTTCAGTGCCCCCGGCGTCGCCTGGGTCACGGACTCCGGACGAAACGCCGCCCAGGCCTCCGGTACTCCGGACGGCACCGCGGCCGCCCGCCAGACTCCGAGTGGCGATTCGAAGGTGTCCGGCCCCGTCACCCGCACCGGCAGCCAGTTGCAGTCCCCGAGGAATCCGGCGACGAAGCGCGAGGCGGGGTGATGGTACAGCGCCTCGCCGGTGCCGACCTGCTCGATGCGGCCCGCCCGCATCACCGCCACCCGGTCGCTCAGCGACAGCGCCTCCTCCTGATCATGGGTCACCAGCACGAAGGTGATGCCCAGGCGGCGTTGCAGCGTGTGCAGCCCGGTGCGCAACTGCCGCCGCAACTGCAGATCCAGCGCCGCCAGCGGCTCGTCGAGCAGCAGCACCCGGGGCTCGTTGACCACCGCCCGCGCCAGGGCCACCCGCTGCTTCTGCCCGCCCGAGAGCTGGTGGGGACGCCGGTCCGCGAGCGACCCCAGCTCGCACAGGTCCAGCACCGCCGCCACCCGCCGCGTCGCTTCCGCCGGCGGCACCCGCTTCATGCGCAGTCCGAAGGCGATGTTCTCCCGCACGCTCAGGTGCGGAAACAGGGCGTAGGACTGGAACACCGTGTTCACCGGACGCTCGTGCGCCGGCCGGGCCAGCGCATCCTCCCCGTGCAACAGCAGCGTGCCGGAATCCGGATGATCGAGCCCCGCGATGATCCGCAGCAGCGTCGTCTTGCCGCACCCCGAAGCCCCCAGCAGCGAAAAGAACTCCCCCGTCCGGATCTCCAGCGACACCCCTTCCAGT